>NZ_LSIW01000052.1:0-12377 GCF_001556435.1 Streptococcus sp. CCH5-D3 | reverse complement strand
ATTATCAATCACCCTACCAAGTTTTTCTGAGTTACTTGAAAAGTCTAACTTAATTGTTATCATTTAATTTATCTAACAGAGCCTCTGCTACTTTTTCAGGGATTCCAAGAGCTTGAATGTCTTCGGCACTGGCTTTTTGGATAGCTGTCATAGACTTGAAGTGTTTGAGAAGTTTTTGTTTGCGCTTAGGTCCTAACCCCTCCACGCCATCAAGTTTAGAACTGAAACTATTCTTACTACGGACTTGACGATGGAAGGTGATGGCAAAGCGGTGTACTTCATCCTGAATACGGTGAAGGAGGAAAAATTCCTCGGATTGACGTGGCAAATCAATGACTCGCAAAGGATCTCCAAAAAGCAATTCATTGGTTTGGTGCTTGTCATTTTTCTGAAGACCTGCAACTGGGATAGATAGATTGAGTTCCTTGCGAAGCACATCCTTGGCTACATTGACCTGACCTTGACCACCATCCATGATAATGAGGTCTGGTGGCGTTAGACCATCACGTTTGACACGACTATAGCGACGACGAATGACCTCACGCATACTGGCATAATCGTCAGGGCCTTCAACAGTCTTAATCTTGTATTTGCGGTACTCTTTTTTATTAGGTTTACCATTTTCAAAGACAACCATGGCAGAGACAGGGCTAGTTCCCATGATATTAGAGTTATCGAAAGACTCGATACGGACCGGTGTCGGAATCCCCATGAGTTTGCCTAGATTTTCAATAGCTCCTTGGGTCTTAGCCAAGTCTTTTTCGAGGAGATCAAATTTTTGGGTCAAACTGACGCGGGCATTTTTCGTCGCCAGATTAACCAACTGCTTCTTCTCTCCACGTTGAGGTTTAAAGACCTTGACCTCATCTCCAACTAGAGCCTCAACAGACTCTTGATCAATGTCTCCTGGAATGAAAATCTCCTTAGGCTTGAGATGACGACTATCCAGATAAAACTGACCCATATAGGTTAGGAAATCTTCCTCAGCATCATTATAATAAGGGAACATATTGACATCACGCTGAATGAGTTTCCCTTGGCGAACAAAGAAAACCTGAACACACATCCACCCCTTATCCACGTAGTAACCGAAGATATCACGGTCCTGCATGTCTTGACGGATAACCCTTTGCTTGGTCCTAAGCGTCGAAACCGCCTCAATCAAATCGCGATACTCCGCAGCACGCTCAAACTCCATCTGGTCAGACATATCCTTCATCTTGGCCTTAAGCTGATTAACGATTTTATCATCATGACCGTTTAGGAAATTCTTGACATCTTCAACCAAACCTTGCCAATAGTCCTCAGTGGTGTGACAGATGGTGTGGGCATTACATTGGCCAATATGGTAATAGAAACAGACCTTATTGGCCGGATTTTTACATTTCTTAAAGGGGAAAATACGGTCCAAAAGCTTCTTGATTTCATTGGCCGCACCAGAGTCTGGGTAAGGACCAAAATAGAGACCGCCATCCTTCTTAACCTGGCGGGTAATCAAGAGCCTTGGATAGAGCTCCTTAGTAATCTTGATAAATGGATAAGACTTGTCATCCTTGAGGCGGATGTTGAATTTAGGCATATTCTCTTGGATAAGATTAATTTCCAAAAGCAGGGCCTCAATATTGGACTCGGTTACGATAAATTCAAAGTCTGCAATCTCAGATACCAAAAGCTCCGTCTTAGTATCATGACTTCCACGAAAATAGCTACGCACACGATTTTTTAGATTTTTAGCCTTACCGACATAGATAATATTGCCGAATTTGTCCTTGTGGAGATAGCACCCCGGGTTGTTTGGGAGCAATTCCAGCTTATGTTTAATCAGATTATTCATGCTTTCATTGTAGCAAAAAAAGAGCTGAAAAGCTCTTAATAGTCATGGGTAAATACAATTTGAAAAGAGGTCTATTTGCTCAAAATCGTCAAAATTTCTTGGTAGTTTTTGACTTGATAGGTTGGAACAGCTGGAGTCTCATTAACCAAACCTTTTGGATTAAACCAAATGCTGTCAATTCCTGCATTATTACCACCTTGAATATCAGCAGTTAGACTATCACCAATCATGAGGGCCGAATCGGGATGAAAGTCATTCACCTGATCCGCAATTTTTTCAAAAAAGTCCGTAGACGGTTTGTGGGCACCCACTTCATCTGAAATGAAAATATCGTCGAAGAAAGGCAAGATGCTTGAGGCTTGCAGACGACCACGTTGGATGTAGCTAACACCATTAGTTGCTGCATAAATCTTGTGACCGCGATTTTTAACGTTCGATAAGAAAGCATGGGCCTGAGGCAACTCCTGCCCCTGTTGGCTCAAGAAATGCTGGTAACGGCCAGCTAAGTGTCTGCCATCAACCTCCTGTCCAAAATGCTCAAAAAGACGAGAAAAGCGAGTGCGAAGCAATTCCGGCTTAGTGATTAAACCATGATTGAGATCTTCCCACATGGAACGATTCATGGGGATATAGTGATCCTTGTAAACTTTAAGATCTCGTGAAGCCACCCCAGCCCCTTCAAGAAGGTAGGTCAAAGCCAAATCTTCAGCACGGTCAAAATCTAGGAGGGTGTGGTCAAGGTCGAAAAGTAAATGCGTGTAGGTCATGGTATATCCTTTCTAACTGGAAATCTTTAGGCTCTATTTTACCACAATCCAGCTATATATAAACAAAGAAACACAAAAGGGCGACCCGCAGGCCACCCTCTCAGATTTATGAAAAATAAGTATTGCTTACTTAATAGACTGCTATTATATCCATTGAACCTTAAAGAAAGCTTAAAGTAGCTTATTTTTTTGATTCTATAGATTTTTACTTAAACAGCGAATCTCTTTAATTCGTGGTATACTGAAAATACAAGATTAATCAAACGAGGCGTGTTATGAAAAATTTAAAATTTCAATCCGTTTTTGACATCATCGGACCTGTCATGGTCGGGCCTTCCTCTAGTCATACTGCAGGAGCTGTTCGTATTGGCAAGATTGTTTCTGCCATCTTTGGTGAGACACCGACTGAGGTAGAATTTCAACTTTTTAATTCCTTTGCCAAAACCTATCGAGGTCACGGGACTGATGTGGCTCTAGTAGCTGGTATTTTAGGTATGGAAACGGACGACCCTGACATCCCACGCGCTCTGGATATCGCATACGAAAAAGGCATTAAGGTCTACTGGAAAATTAACAAGGATAGTAATGCGCCACACCCCAATACGACTCGTATCACCTTAAAAAATGCTACAAAAACCATTTCTGCCACAGGCGTTTCTATCGGTGGAGGAAATATCCAAGTAACTGAACTCAATGGTTTTGCGGTCAATCTCAAGATGAATACACCGACTCTCATCATTGTCCACCAAGACGTTCCAGGAATGATTGCCTTTGTCACAGATATTTTGTCGCGTTATGGCATCAATATCGCCCAAATGACTGTTACTCGGGAAAACGCCGGTGAAAAGGCCATTATGATTATCGAAATTGACTCGCACCAGTGTGATGAGGCCGTCACTGAAATCGCTAGAATTCCTCATCTACATAATGTCAACTTTTTCAGCTAAGAGGGGGATTGCATGTTTTACACTATTGAAGAATTAGTTCAACAAGCTGACCGAGATTACCAAGGTAATATCGCCAAACTCATGATTGCTACAGAGACAGAGCTAACTGGACGGGAACGTCCTGAAATCCTAGCTCTGATGGCTCGAAATCTTGAAGTGATGAAGGAGTCTGTTCAGGCTGGTTTGTCTCCTGAGAAATCACCAACTGGCTTAACCGGGGGAGACGCTGCCAAACTGGATGCCTATATCAAAAATGGAAAGACCTTGGCTGATTCTGCCGTCTTAGGTGCTGCTAGAAATGCCATGGCAGTCAATGAATCTAACGCCAAGATGGGCTTGGTTTGTGCCACACCAACTGCTGGATCAGCTGGTTGTCTACCTGCTGTTCTTACAACTGCTATCGAAAAACTGGGCTTAACCGAATCACAACAATTGGATTTTCTCTTTACTGCTGGTGCATTTGGCTTAGTCATCGCAAATAATGCCTCGATATCTGGTGCCGAGGGAGGCTGCCAAGCTGAAGTCGGTTCCGCCTCTGCTATGGCTGCTGCCGCTATTACAATGGCTGCTGGTGGAACACCTTTCCAAGCCAGCCAGGCCATCTGCTTTGTGCTTAAGAATATGTTGGGACTCATTTGCGACCCTGTAGCCGGATTGGTTGAGGTCCCATGTGTCAAACGTAATGCTATGGGGGCAAGCTTTGCCCTAGTAGCTGCTGACATGGCCTTGGCAGGCATCACATCAGCCATTCCAGTCGACCAGGTCGTTGATGCTATGTATCAGGTTGGTTCAGCTATGCCAACTGCCTTCCGTGAAACTGCTGAAGGTGGCTTAGCAGCAACTCCGAAAGGAAAAGCACTCGCAAAAGAAATTTTTGGTTGATTTTTTTAGAATAATCACAAAAAAACTTAGAAGTATGAGTGCTTCTAAGTTTTTTCTCTGACACTTCGTTAACACAAAACGGATAACTTGTCTTGCTAGCTGAATAACCATTTTGTCAAAAAGTGCCATGTTTCTTTGGCAATACTTGCAAGGAAGGTTGAGAGACTAAATGCGTTGAATTTTTTGAGGAGGTTCTCAACTAGTGGAGTGACAGTCTTAGGTGTTTCCACTGGAGTGTTACTTTCTTCTTGCTTACCAGTATTATCCTGAGATGGATTTGGCACTGTGTTTGTACTGTCGTGACCATTATTTTGCCCAGTTGGTTCAGGCTCTGGAGCAAGCTCAGGCTGATGCTCAGGTTCATCTGTTTTATTTTTCGGATTTGGCTCTGGACTAGGTTCCGGCTGAGGATCAGGTTTGATTGGTTCGTCAGTAGTGTCACTGCTGGTGTTTGTCATTTTTTCAGTTACGAAGAAGTTTTTGAATTCTACTGCTCCATCCCAAAGACCGACACCTACATGGGCTTGATTGAAGTAATTATCCACGGCATCAAATTGATGATGGAGCACTTCCTTGCCATCGACATAGACTGTCATGGTGTCTTTGCCCTTTTCAACCTTGACGTGGTGGTACTGGCCATCATTGATAGCCTTATCCAAGTGAGCTTCAGCGATGGTTTCACCACCAAAACGGAAGAGACGAACAGTATCGTTGTCAGCAAATTGGACAGAGTAGGCACGACCTGGTTCTTCACGTTCCGCAGCTACAAAGAGGTTGACCAAACCATGTTGGTATTTGACATCGATATCATAGTCAAATTGCTTGAAGCCATTACTTTCATAGGCCATGAAGAAGTCATTGGCACTGACATTGCTATCGTAAAGGGTATCGTCATCAATATACCAATCACCAGTGACAGCCTTCAAACCTTTAAGGTTGGTCGCAAAATTGTTGAGCGTAATGTCAATATTAAAGGTCTTGGTCAATGAAGGGTTTTCAACAGAGGTTGCTGTGACAGTTAGATGACCTTTGTGAAGGGCTTTGAGAGAAAGTTTATTGTCATGTTCAGTATAGGACACCAAACTTGGATCACTTACTGTCCATGTCACATCTTGCTCTTCAGAAGCCGGTGCGAGATAAACCTGCAAGTCCTTACTTTGACCAACTTCAAGAGCCAAATGACCTGCAACTGTGGTGTTCATGGCAACAGCCTTAGTGACTTCCTTCTTGTCAGTCCAAGTACTCTTAATTGGGTAGATAGCAATGTTTGCTTTGGCTGGACCACCTTCAACCAAGACACTTGCTCCAACGGCTCTTGGGCTTGGGAAAATCTGATTAGCACCAGCTACTGTATTACCCTTAGCAAAGACTTCCACACTCGCACGGTCCACATAAAGATGCAAATCAATAGAACCATCTTCATTGCGAGTCACTTGTTGACTATTAACCTTAGTAAAGGCATCTGAAAGGATAGTACCAGATTGGCTACGGTCAATAGACAAAGTTTCCTTGGTTAAATCGTAAACGACCTTTGTAGCTTGACCATCGCCAACGCGAAGGTTAAAGCCAACTGCTGTCGTGTCCTTTCCTGGTACAAAGTGAGAAACCACTTCATAAGTGTCACCTGTGAAATCTTTAAGCAGTTCATTGTCAGAAGCTACTCTGACATTTTCAAAATACTGGGCATTATCTGTATCACGAAGGCTTTCATAGGCCTTAACAGGTGTTTGTGTTAAGAGGTAACGGTCGCCTGATTTAACCAAACCAAGGTCAAGGTTAAGGTTAAAGGTACCATTAAATTTTTGACCAACAGTATCTGCGACCAGATTACAGTAATCTTCCCAGGTGTTCATCCAGTTGATTTCAGTCAATTGCGGAATGTTTGGATGGTCAGCTGTCCCAAAATCATGAACATAGTAAGTCATGGCAGCATAGGAATCCTTACCAAAATTCATGATTTCATCATGGTCTTGGTAAACTTCATCAGCTACAAAGGCCCACTTCCCATCCACTTGTTTAAAGTCTCCAACCTTGTAAGAACGACCACCACGTGAGAGGACCCACTTGAGTGCCCCATCATTGGCCACAATTGGATAGAGGTCAGGACATTCCGTATGCAAATCCTTATAGGTTGTTTCAACCTGCCAGTTCTTCAAATCTGGTGAGGAATAAATGCGGAGTGGACCACCAGCAAGGACCATAAACCATTGGTTATCCCAGCGAAAGACCTTAGGGTCACGGAAATCTTGGTTTTGAAGAGGATCTTGAGACCAGTCAGCAACCACCTTGTCATATTTTTGCCAAGTTCTACCCTCGTCCTCACTATAGGCGATTTCGATCCGTTGACCATTACCATTTGAAGTGATAACAGCTACCAGACCACCTTCCGAAGATTTGAAAAGGCCCGAGCTATTGGTACTATCAACCACGACAGAGCCTGAGAACATGTGACCTGTTGCATCTGGATAGAAGGCTATCGGCTCCTCATCCCAATGAAGCAAGTCTCGGCTAGTCGCATGGGCCCAGTGCATTGGACCCCATTTGGTGTCATCGTAAAATTGATAGAAGAGATGATAACGTCCCTTGTAGAAGACCAAGCCATTAGGGTCATTAGCCCAGCCATCCTTAACAGAATAATGATACTGATCACGATAAAGTTCGTTGTAATACACATCATCACTCTGCCTGCGGTGGATATTGATGCGGTAGGTCAAGGTCACAGGTCGGCCAAGCGAATCGGTCACACTACTTTCAATGGTAAAGTAATTGGCACCGACAGCCACTGGCAATTGAGAAATATCTGTGTAAACATTTCCCTTGGCATCTTCAACCTTAATGACAGCATTTGGACTATGCTTAGTGATGTCAAAGCCTACTGTCTCAGCATTGTGTCCCACATATTGAATATGAAGTGGTTCTTCGGAGAAGAATTGGGCTTGTTTTTCAACAGAACCTGTCTTTGAAGTCACTACGAGTTTGTCAATCAAAGGAAGACTCTCATCGTCAAGATTGACATAACGAGTGTTTTTGAAAATAACATTGGCATTCCAATTAAGAAGTCCAAAATAACCTTCTGGAAGAACTTGAGGTTGGCCCTTGTCACTTTTTTGAAGAACAGAGTCGCCTGTACTTGCGACAAGCACATCATTGACATAGTAAGATAGCCATTGATTAGCCGCAACTACTCTAAGATTATAGGTTTCATCAGCAGTTGGGGTCACATCTTTTTCATCTACAAGTTGAATATCTTGATTATTGACCCAACGCCAAAACTTAACCTTATGGTTACCAGAGTCCACATTGACCCCATACATATTTTTGTTACTGCTATCATTGTTACCACGGAAAATGAGAGCAGCTGCACCACCAACTTCCTTGAAGGTCACATCCGTAGAATAAACAAAATTTTTACCTTCAGATTTAGAATAAAGGAAAGAGTCTCCCTTGTCTTTGGCTTCTGAATGAATGCCATCAACCTTCATTTCCCAGTGACCATTTTGATCTGCGGTCATTCCTTCAAGATTGGTAACTGCTTCATTATTAGGCAAATCCGTTTTCTCTTCTGTCACATGAACAGGACTTGTACTATTGGTTTCAACTGGCGTTTCTTGACTGGTCTGATTCAAATCGGCTCCTTGCGCTTGGTTAGTTACTTTCTCAGCCTCACTAGCCTGTGCTTGTTCCTCTTTAGGCTGGTCAAGTTTAGAATGAGTTGGATTCTCTTGAGCTGTTTTAGCAGATTCAGAAACAAGGGACGGGCTAGGCTCTACCACTTGGGGGACTTCTTTGGTCGTGCTGGGAGCAACCTCAACTTGATGATCAGTCTGAGCTACCACCTCTTGAGGTATTGGGCTCACAGTTGCCTGTTCCACTTGATCCGCATAGACAGGACCAGCCAGAGCCAAACCTGCAAAACTTACCAAGGCACAGCCATAGACCCAAGTCTTCCCACTTTTACGCATAAACCAATTTTTACAAACAGTATCATTCATGACTCTTCTCCTTCTTTAGAGCAACATTAAATGTTAACTCAGTTTTCATGAAAATTCAAAGTCAATACATTCGCCTTTATTAATAAGCCTGTCAAAGTTTCCGGAAATATCTCTAGGATTTACATTAAAATGGTAAACGCTTACTTTTAATATCATTATAGCACTATAGTCTGAAAATGTCGCGTTTTTCTATAATATTTTTAATAAAAATAAAAAACTTCCGAATTTGCCATTCGAAAGTCTCATACTTATGCTTAATCTGAGCCTGTTAGCAGGCTATTTCCAATAATACCAATGGTTACAATAGCAATCCCAAGGAATCCCAAAAGGCTAGGTAGACTATCTCCGAGGAAGAGGCAACCACCCAAGAGGGTAAAGAGAACTTCACCAGCCTGAGTAGCCTCAACTACTGCCAGTTGCTTATGGTTATGCTTAACCAGATTAGTCGCCTCGAAGAAAAGCAAGGTTGCGACAACTCCAGAAAAGACAGCTACAATTAAAGATTGTAAAATCTGTCCCCCTGATGGAAGTCCAGAATCCGTTACAGCAAAAACTGATAAGATCACCCAAAAAGGCGTACTCATCAAGGTCATCCCAAACACGCGCTGCGTCGTTGAAAGCTGATCCTCTTTACAGTGGACCATCATCTTACGATTGCCCAAAGGATAGGCAAAAGCAGCCAGTAAAATCAAGAGACTGGCACGAACCACACCGCTACCAAGACCACTACCAAAGTAAGGAATCTGGATGAGAATAATACCTAAAAGGATAACCAATGTCATAAGCAGTTGCTTACCAGGTACCCTCTGACCAAAGAGAGGTGTCAAGAGCAGACCAGCTAGAATGGTAATCTGCCAAGTGGCTGCCACAAACCAGGACTCACCATAAATGGAGGCTAGAGACAGTGGCCCATAGAAAAGCCCAAAACCAACCGTACTCCAAATCAACCAAGTCAGGGGTGCTTTCTTAATGGCAGACAAAACACCTGCCAGCTCACCATTACGCCAGGCCAAAACAGCCAGCATAGGCAAGCTAAACAAATAGCGTAGACTAGCACTCCACATCCAGGACCCACCTGAAAGGTTCATACTACGGTTGAAAATAAAAGTAAAAGCAAAAAAGAGAGCACCAAGAATACCATACCAAATCGCCCTCGCAAATTGAGATTGTTTCATAATTGTAAACTCCTGTAGATTCTATTATACAGTAATTGAAGCAATAGAAAAAGGAGGTCATTATGATGACTTCCTTAGTTTCGTTTCAATTTTTACTTATGGACCAAGTAAACAATCTATATTTTAATCACCTTTTAGCTGCACTTGTGTATGTGCTAGCAGGTCTCCTAGATGCCTCTTATCTTTTCTAAACATCGTCATTGCCAGTAAGGAAACTGCGAGGAGAGTCGCCGAAATAGAGAGGATAATGGACAATACATCAAAATTACTATAGAAACCATGAATCGTGCCCATATGACCGAGTTGCCAAGGTAAAAATTTAATGGTATTTCTGATCAAGCTAGCCTGAACTGTTTTTTTCTGGTAGACCAGTTGAAGTCCTGCTTTTGTCTTCCCAAAACTCCCATTTTTTGCATAATCCAAGAATGTGAAAAGGAGCATGATTGGCAAAACAGAGGTGAAAAATACAAGCCACTGCGACTGAATTTCTGTAAACTCTGGGACGCCATTAAAAAAAATAATGTATATAAGCATAGAACCTAAAAACAGAAGAGCTAAGTAAGCTATAATAAAAAGATAATCGAATAGAAATTCAATCATTCTTTTTTTAAACGAAATAGGATTGATTGCTAAAATCTTCATCATCGACTCCCCCTTTCTCATCTCCTATTATAACATTTTTAATATTCTAAATAATATTTGAGAGGAAAATTTGTAGGCTATTGAGCTCGCAAATTGAGATTGTTTCATAATTGTAAACTCCTGTAGGTTTTATTATACACTACTTCTATTATGGCTTTTGGACTTTATTTCAATTTTACGTTATATTATTATTAAAAATCTAAATCATAAGAAATTATGTATGTCAGAAGATATTAAAATCAAGATTGGAAAAAGAATTCGTGAAGAACGTGAACGACTTGGTTTAACACGTGAGCAAGTTTGTGATACTGAAGAAGAATTAACTGTCAAACAGCTGATGAGAATTGAGCTCGGACGTTCTTTGCCAACCATTGTCAAACTGCAGTATATCAGTGATAAATTAGGAGTTTCCCTCAACTATTTGTTAGGTGAAACAAAACTAGACATTCCTGAAGATTATTATCAGGCTAAATATAAACTCATGAAGTCTCCTGTCTATGGCGACCTCGAACGTATCAAGAAAAAGCTAAAAGATATTGAGGAACTCTACGACAACTATATTGATATTCTACCAGAGGATGAGCTTTTAACCATTGATATCATTGAAAGAACCTTGAATTTTATATCTGAAGAGAAGAAAGAAGATTTTGTTGAGATTGTATATGAAGACTATTTGAACCAGGTATTAAAAAAAGAAGAGTACACCTTGAATGACCTTCTGCTAATAAAATACTATACCTTTCAATGTCAAGTTGGTGACTATGATAAAGAAATTGTTGAAAGTTTTCGATGTAAATTAATTAATCAAGAATTACAAGGGGAAGAGCTAGTTAATGTTGAGCTACTTGGAGCATTGTCAACTATAGGTGGAATCTATGTGATGCATCATGATTATAGAAATATGAAAACTATTGTCGATAAAATGTATACTATTATTGATAAGACACTACAACATGCTTACAAACCCGCCGTACTCATTTTTGAAGCAAAATACTATCTCTTCTATGAGAATAATAGAGATAAAGCAACTGAACTTTACAAAATGGCTACCGTACTAGCCGAAGCCTTCGGTGATGAAGTATTCATAAAAAAACTAAAAATGGAAATGGAAAAAGATTTAAACATAAAATAGAAAATATATCAGCAACATTTTAAACATGATTCATTATAAATGTAATACCTACCAAAGAAGCATCTGAAGTTAAACTCAGATGCTTCTTATCTTTCCTGAATATCGTTGAGTAAACGAAAGTTTTTCGGCAACGAATTTTTGAGTGAAATCATTGTCTTCTCTCAAATCCCTTAAACGTCGGTACATCAATCTTTCTCCTAAGGAAAAGTATAGAGGAAAAGCAGGAAAAATTTTATGTATTGTCCTAATTGGACAATATGAAATATACTCAATAATATCCACTAGTATTCAAGTATATTGATTGATGCTTTATTGTTTGAAACAGAAAAATAATAAGGTATATTCCATTTATAGAGGGTTGATATGTCTTATTTATATTATTTGTAGGTATTTATTTACTTTATTTGATAATAACTCTTGATCCATGTTTAAAGTACCAGTTATGATAAGAGGTTCCAGAAATGTTAGACCTGTCAAATACTGAATCGTAGTGATAGGCTTTAAAATCTCTTCAATTGTTACATGGAAGCGGCCGTTTCTCGTGTAGTCATCTTGCCCAGCTCCAAAACTAGCTACCAACATGACTTCCTTGCCTTGTAAGGCAGTATACCAGTCGAACCATAGGCCCAACCGTATTCAAAAACAACGTCAAACCACTGTTTCATGAGGGCTGGCGTTTGGTACCAATAAATTGGGAACTGGAGTACAATGCGATCACTTACCTCTAGAATCTTTTGCTCCGTTTTGACATCAATGTCAAAATTGGGATACAGTTGGTACATATCTCGCACGTCATAACCAGCTCCAGCAGCAGCTGTTGCCAGTTCTTTATTAATGCGTGAGCCCGTTTTTAATTGAGGGTGAAATGTAAAATTGTGGTTTTCATATCGTTTCTCTTTCTTATCTTAATTATGCTTGACCTTCCTTAGACACAAACCATACATCAAAAACGCACTAGAAACACATTACTCAAATGCAAAATTGGAGGGGACCAATAAGCTTATCA
>NZ_LSIW01000051.1:0-46847 GCF_001556435.1 Streptococcus sp. CCH5-D3 | reverse complement strand
TTTTGGAACCTTTTCAAGTTTGTGGCAAGTCTGTTAGGACAACTTTTATATCTTATCACCCAATTTAGTTCTTGTCAATAGGGTTTAGTAATGTTTTAACCTTTTTTAGACTGAACTTTTTTGAATCCTTGATACAATACCCATCCAACAACTACGCCAAGAGCATTCTGGCAGAAATTAGGAATCACTTCTGCGATTGAAGCTCCTGTTCCATACATAAATACTGAAGCAAGTGCATAGCCACCCACCATCACAACTGCTGCAATCAGAAGGCCTAGGATACGATAGTTCCCTTTAAAGCCAGCAAAATAACCTTGTGCACCATGGATTAACAAACTGATAAACATCCATTGCGGAGCAGATGATAGCAAATCTATCAAAAATGCAGATAGTCCTCCCACAATTGCCCCTTCTTTCTTCCCAAGATAAAAGGCTGTGAAGTAGATTCCTGCATCTACCAAAGTTAAAAGTCCTGTTGGAGTCGGGATTTTAGCTACGAATCCAAAGGTCACTGATAAAGCCGTTAAGATAGCTAATAATGTTAACTCTTTTGTTTTCTTATTTTGCATATTGAACTACTCCAAATTCATTTGATTGTTTAATTGATTCATAAACAAAGGCTTTAGCATTTGCTACAGCTTCCGTTTCTGAACATCCTTTAACTAATTCACTAGCTATACTTGAAGCAAATGTACATCCTGCACCGGTATTATTTTTGTCTAGCACAGCTTCTTCAAACAATTTGTAGTCTGTTCCATCATAAAAGACATCTATCGCTTTATTTCCATCCAAGCGGTTTCCACCTTTGACAACGATAGTCTTAGCTCCTAATTCATTGAGATAGCTAGCCGCATGCTTCATATCATCAAGAGTCTTGACCTTTCTATCTATAAGCAGTTCGACTTCAGGTAAGTTTGGAGTGATAACTGTGATATAAGGGAAAAATTTAACCAATTCATCACGTAGTTGAGAAACTTCAACGTCATGAGTCTCCTTACATACTAAAACGGGATCCAAGACAATTGGAATATCAGAATGATTTTTAACAAAATCCAACGTTAATTCTGCGATTTCAACGTTAGGCAACAAGCCAATTTTAATTGCTGAGAAGGGGACATCTTTTAGTGAATCAAGTTGTTGTTTAAAAACATTAGTATCAACCGGAATGACCTCAAAACCATTCTCAGGCATAGCTGTTAGACAGGTAAGAGCCACAAATCCATGCTGTTTATTTGTGGTAAATGTCGCTAAATCTGCATGAAGTCCGCCACCACTAAAAATATCATTCCCTGAAATCGCTAAAATCAATTCATCACTCATATCGTATCTCCTTTAAATACAAACCATTACCAGCTGCCGTTGGTCCTGCAAGATTACGGTCACGACTTTCTAACACTGTCTTAACTTGCGAAACAGGCATGCGACCATTGCCAATCTTCAACAAGGTGCCAACCATATTTCTAACTTGCTTATAGAGAAAACCATTACCAGAAAAAGTAAAGATATAAAATCCAGTTTTCTCATCGATAGATACACTAGCCTGTGTAATTGTACGTTCTTTATTTTCTACAGAAGTTCCTGAAGCTGTGAAGCCTGTAAAATCATGTGTACCGACCAAATCCTTAGCAGACTCCTGCATAGGTGCTAAACTTAGAGGGTAGGGATAGTGGGTCGCATAATTACGCATCATGGGGTTCTTAGGTCGCCCTGCATCTACTAGGAACTCATAAGTTTTACTATGTTTGTTGTATCGCGCATGGAATTCCTCCGATACAAGTTCGATACTAACAACATCAATATCATCTGGACATTGCGTATCTAAACCGAAACGCAACTTCTCTGGATCTCGCTCTTGAGGTAAATCGAAGTGAATAACTTGTCCATAGGCATGAACACCTGCATCTGTACGACCCGCTCCATGAACGGTGACAGGTGTACCGCTATTTAACCGTAAGAGAGTCTTTTCAAGTTCTTCTTGAATGGAACGTGCATTTGGTTGTCTTTGAAAACCTGAGAAAAGTGTACCATCATAGGAAATTGTCGCTTTGTATCTAACCATAGAATTATCATATCAGATTTTTTTAAGGATAAAAAGTAGGTCAATCGCCAACTGACCCCATACAGTTTTTGACGTAAAGAAAAAGACGCATTAAGCGTCCTTCCTTTATAAATCTTCTAAGGCATCCTTTACTTTATTGAAGAAACCTTTTTTCTGTGGTGCGATTTTTTCATCACCACTTGCTTTGGCGAATGCAAGGAGAGCTTCTTTTTGAGCAGCATTTAGCTTCGTAGGAGTTACAATCTTAACTGTAACGTGTTGATCTCCTTGTGAACCTCCACGAAGACGTGGAGCACCCTTTCCTTTTAGACGGAAAGTTTTGCCTGTTTGAGTTCCTGCTGGGATGGTCATCTCAACATTTCCGTGAACCGTTGGTACTTCGACAGTGTCACCAAGGGCTGCTTGGACAAAGGAAATATTAAGTGTATAGTAAATCGTTGATCCATCACGCGTAAATTTATCGCTTGGATTAACATTGATGATTACAAAGAGATCTCCATAAGGTCCACCATTGAAACCAGCTTCACCTTGACCAGCAAGACGGATTTGTTGACCTGTTTCAACACCTGCTGGAATCTTGACAGATACTTTGTGGCTTTGTTTTTCATGTCCTGTTCCATGACAAGTTTGACATGGCTCTTTAATTTCTTGACCTGTTCCATGACAGACATCACAGGTTACTTGACGACGCATCATACCAAGTGGTGTTTGCGTATCGACATTGATAACCCCTTGACCATGACAGCGACCACAAGTTACAGGGCTTGTTCCAGGTTTTGCACCAGATCCTGAACATGTCTTACATGTCGCTTCACGATTGTAGTGTACTTCTTTTTCTGCACCAAAAATCGCCTCTTCAAAGCTTAAGTTGACACGGTACTGAAGGTCATCACCTTGACGTGGAGCATTTGGGTTACGAGTAGCACCACCACCAAAGAAGCTAGAGAAAATATCCTCAAAGCCTCCAAAGCCTGCACCACCATCAAAACCACCAAAGCCTCCTTGACCACCAAAACCATTCGCACCATCTGGTCCGTATTGGTCATAGGCTGCACGTTTTTGGTCGTCACTTAGAGTTTCGTATGCCTCTTGGACCTCTTTATATTTTTCTTCCGCACCTGGTTCTTTATTAATGTCTGGGTGGTATTTCTTAGACATCTTACGATAGGCACGTTTAATTTCATCTTGAGAGGCATCCTTAGATACCCCAAGACGATCGTAATATTCGGTATTGTTCATACAAGATACTAAGAGCGAACAGAAAGCGACTGAAATTTAGGAAACCGACAAGAAATCCTGATTTCTTAGGAGGTTTATTTAATTTCCAAGCTTTCCGCTCGTGTTCAATTTCTCGAACTCTCTCTGTTCCTTTCTATTTTATTTGTTACGATACGAAGCACAAATATATCTTATATTCACTTCACTTATTTTACCGAAAAACAGAGGCTGGGTTGCAACCTCTGGATTTCTTACTATCATTTACTAATTAGTCAGAACTGAGCACGTCCTAACCTCTTGGTGAAAAAGAGAAACCTCCCTAGAAACTAAAGTTTCTGCGTCGGATATCCTATTTTCACTGTGAGGTTTTAACGGGCTTTGCATCTTATTTTTCAGTAAACTCTCCGTCTACGACATCATCGCCTGAGTTATCTGCTGTTTGTGCACCTTCTGCTCCTGCTTGAGCTTGTTGTGCTGCTGCAGCTTGTTCGTAAAGTTTAACCGCAAGAGCTTGAGCTTTTTCGTTAAGAGCTTCCAATTTAGCCTTCATGTCATCAAGATTGCCTGATTCTTGAGCTTTCTTAAGGTCATCAAGAGCTGATTGAGCAGCATCACGTTCTGTATCGAAGCCTTTACCTTCAGTTTCTTTGATTGTTTTTTCAGTCGCAAAGATAGCTTGGTCAACTTCGTTACGAAGATCTACTTCTTCTTTACGTTTTGCATCTGCTTCAGCATTTGCTTCAGCATCTTTCATCATCTTTTCAATTTCTTCATCTGTCAAACCAGAGTTAGATTGGATAACAATTGTTTGTTCCTTTTGAGTTCCAAGGTCTTTAGCTTTAACAGATACGATACCGTTCTTATCAATATCGAAAGTAACTTCGATTTGTGGGATACCACGAGGTGCAGCTGGGATATCAGTCAATTGGAAACGTCCAAGAGTCTTGTTATCTGCTGCCATTGGGCGTTCCCCTTGAAGAACGTGGATATCAACGGCTGGTTGGTTGTCTGCTGCAGTTGAGAAGACTTGTGACTTAGATGTTGGAATTGTAGTGTTGCGGTCAATAAGTTTTGTGAACACTCCACCCATTGTTTCGATACCAAGTGACAATGGAGTTACATCAAGAAGGACAACGTCTTTGACATCACCAGTGATAACACCACCTTGGATAGCAGCACCCATAGCAACTACTTCATCAGGGTTAACTGATTTATTTGGTTCTTTACCAGTTTCAGCTTTAACAGCTTCTACAACGGCAGGAATACGAGTTGAACCACCGACAAGGATGACTTCGTCAATATCTGACAAGCTCAAACCTGCATCTGAAAGGGCTTGGCGAACTGGAGTTTTAGTACGTTCTACAAGGTCACGAGTCAAATCATCGAATTTCGCACGAGTCAATGTCATCTCCAAGTGAAGAGGTCCAGCCTCACCAGCAGTGATGAATGGCAAGCTGATTTGTGTTGATGTGACACCAGAAAGGTCTTTCTTAGCTTTTTCAGCTGCGTCTTTCAAACGTTGAAGAGCCATCTTGTCTGTTGACAAGTCGATACCATTTTCTTTCTTGAATTCTTCAACCATGTGGTCGATGATTTTTTGGTCAAAGTCATCACCACCGAGTTTGTTATCCCCTGCAGTTGCCAATACATCAAAGACACCATCACCAAGTTCAAGGATAGATACGTCGAATGTACCACCACCAAGGTCGAATACCAAGATTTTTTCTTCTTTATCAGTCTTATCCAAACCATAAGCAAGGGCTGCTGCTGTTGGTTCGTTGACGATACGTTCTACTTCAAGACCAGCAATTTTACCAGCGTCTTTAGTTGCTTGACGTTGAGCATCGTTGAAGTAAGCAGGAACTGTAATAACAGCTTTGGTTACTTTTTCACCAAGGTAATCTTCAGCATAACCTTTCAAATATTGAAGAATCATAGCTGAAATCTCTTGCGGTGTGTATTCTTTACCGTTTGCAGAAACTTTTTCAGAAGTACCCATCTTAGATTTGATAGAGATGATGGTATCTGGGTTTGTTACTGCTTGACGTTTTGCAGCGTCACCAACGATGATTTCACCATTTTTGAATGACACAACAGATGGAGTTGTGCGGTTTCCTTCTGGGTTTGCGATGATTTTTGATTCAGTTCCTTCAAGAACTGCTACTGCTGAGTTTGTTGTACCTAAGTCAATACCAATGATTTTAGACATATGTTTTTCCCCTTTTTACTTAATTTCTATTTTGCTTTTTTATCTTTCATTCATAGTTTTCTGTCATTTCGGACAAGTTTTCAATTAATTATATACAACTACCATGGCTGGGCGTAAGACGCGTTCGTGGAGTTTATACCCTTTTTGGAAAACTTGTGCAATCGTATCTGCTGGATGTTCATCATCTGCAGGCATTGTTTGAATCGCCATGTGGAAGTTATGATCGAAATCACCATCTGCTGGAATTTCTTTAATCCCTTCCTCTTTAAGAGCATGCACTAAACTTTCTTGCACCATTTCCAAACCTTTTTTGACATCATCAGTCAAGCCCTCAACGGCAAGAGCACGTTCAAGGTTATCAAGTGATGGCAAAATTGCTTTTGCCAAATCTTGGCTACGATACTTTTGCAATTGTTGACGTTCTTCATTAGAACGGCGCTGAATGTTTTGCATTTCTGCATGGGCACGAAGGTATTTGTTTTCAAATTCTTCGGCACGCGCTTGGGCTTCTTCAAGTTCAGAAGGTTCGTTTACTTCCTCTACAACTTCTTCAGTTGTCTCAGTAGCTTCCTCTTCTTCCACTTCTTCTTTTTTAATATCTTCAGTCAAGGCATACACCTCTTTCTATACTTATTAAATGTTATATCTTAGCTAACTTCATAATGGTTACTATTGAGGTAACGGTAATAATCCGTCAACTTCATAACCAAAACTCTACTAATAACATTGACCAAACTAACCATGCGACGATAATCCATTTCAACTGGGCCAATCACATGCATGAGCGCCATCCCACGATAAGGAATCAGGAATTTATGACTCATAACTGTGACATTTTCAAGCGCTTCTTCAGTTGATTCTGCAACCGAAATCTTGGTCACTTCATCATCGGAGATAGCTGATCGAAGCTCAAGTGCCACATGTTGTGGATTGTCCAAAAATTGATAGGTTTTTAAGTCGGCATAAGTCAGTGATGCAACCTTACCTTCGATGAAAATCAATTCCTTAAAAAGTTGTGAAAAGATATAATCAAACAAATCTAGAACATTATCTGTTATCTTGAAATACTTTTGCACAATCTGAGGAATCTCAGTTCTCAATCGGTAATGGATCTCTAAGACAGTGTTTCCTAAAAAACGTTCTTGAACAAGCTTATGAAGAATTTCCAAATCACTAGACAAGAAATTTTTTGGAATAGCAAATTGAACTGTCACAGGCTTAGATTCATCTAGAGTAAGAACCGCTAAAGCGTCGTGATTGGATAGATGAACAATGTCAAATCCAGTCAGACGTTGTCGTGTCGGTTCCACATCTTGAATCACTGCTGTACATCCTGTCATTTCTGCCAGCAGCTTCGCCGCTGCATCCAAGATATCTTCAAGTTTAAAGGCTTCAAAATCAAAGGCCTTGACCACTTGATAAACATCTTGTTCATCAATCGTATCAAGATTCAAAGAATTAGCGACGAAATACTGGAAACCTGCTCGGCTTGGCATACGCCCACTAGAAGTATGAGCTTTTTCAAGATAGCCCATTTTTTCAAGCTTGGCCATGTCATTACGAATGGTCGCTGAACTCGAATCAATTGATTCTTGTAATGCTTTAGAACCAACCGGTTCATGTGTACGAGTGAACATCTCAACTATCAAATTCAAAATAGTGTTTTGCCTTTGCGTAATCACGATGTCACCTCATTTCTATTTATTAGCACTCTAACACATCGACTGCTAACTTATGATTCTATTATACACCTAAACTTGAACATGTCAACCCAAAAAACCAAAAAATTAGCACTCTTATAAAAAGAGTGCTAAAAATACATCTTAAGACCTAGAAAAGCAAAAAAAGAGCACCTCAGAGGCACTCTAATCTTATCAATCATATTTTGACAAATGATAGGTCTCAATAATAGATATGAGGTGTTTGGCATAATCTGGATCACTGCTAAAACCCGCAGCTTGTAGTTTTTCTGCCGCAACTTTATAACTAGTCGTTCCTGCTATCTCTTTATAGGTCGACTCGCCCCATGTTCCTTGGCGAAGTTCTTCTAAATAAGTCATCATAGAACTTGACCAATCCTTAAAAACTGCAAAATCCACCTTTTGGTATTGCCATTTCCCTTTACTGTAGATACTATCCTTTAAACGAATACGTTCTTGACCTGGCTGAGCAGGGAGACTGTAGATGTTATGGTATTTAACAGATAAAAGACTGCTACCATAATTTGACTCATATGCAGCTTGACTAAGGAGAATAGACGCAGGTACACCATAGTTTTTAGACATCTTTTGAGCTGTTGGAGCTAAGGTCTCAATAAATTCTTGCTGTGTGTAAGCAACCTTTACCGCACGAGCATTATCATCTGTAGAGGCATGAAGAATCAAAGGTAAGAGAATACCTAAAGCAAAAACAACAACTAAGGTAATGAAGGCTTTTAGTTTAAAACGTCGTCTCACTTAGCTTTCTCCTTTAATAATGCCAAATATTCTTCCAAAGTAAGATTATGTTCAGTCATATACTCTGCTGACTCTTTACCAACATAGCGGAAATGCCAATCCTCGTAGCCTACACCCGTTGACGATGTTTTACCATCTGGAAAACGAAGAACAAAGCCATATTTCGGCGCCAATTCTTTGACTTTAGCTACTGTATCTGGATCTGCTTCATTTAAGCTATCTACAGTACTCATATCAATCGCAAGACCTGTTTGGTGTTCACTCGCTCCTGGTGGTTGTGAATAGGTTTGAACCTTTTTCTCCGCCTGAGACTCCGTCAAACTTGGGTCAGCAGCCATTTCCTGCTGAACATAACTGTTATAAAGTTCAGTCTGATAAGCAACACTACGATAACCTGATATCAAGTGATAACTTGGATCAATTTCTTGAGCAGCTGCTAAAAACTCCTTAACGTTCTTAGCAATTCTTGCATCTACAGAAACACCATCGACATCAGCAATCTCAGGGTTAAGTTCTTTAGACTTATTATCTCGATTTACCAAAAGCAATTGCCAGTCTTTAGGCGATACATCAGGTAGTCCCTTTGCATCCTTGCTTTGAGTCGCATCGGTAGCTTGCTTACTACTTTTTGTTACTGACGATCCATTGGTTTGTTGGACTGTACGACTGACACCAAATACTGAATAAAGTCCTGCTACAACTAAAAGAATTGCAATCAAGACACTACTGATAACCAAAAACCAGTTGGTTTGCTTTTTCGCCTGACGGCGACTTGGATAGTTATTTTTTACCATTTTCTTTTTCTATTATCTCTCGCCCAACCTGACGATAAGTCATATCGCCAAGTGCTTCTAATGTAAATTTACCATTTTCATAAGCAACAACAGTAACCGAACCGTTGTCCAATGAAGGATGCTCGACAGAAGAATCAATTAACCAAGCAAAGGTTGCAATGGTCATACCGTGACTAACGACAATAGCATTACCGCCACCAGACCTCTCAAGATTTTCTGCAATAGCTATGAACCCCTCTAAAATACGTTTTCTGAGCACTTCCCAAGGCTCTGCCCAACCAGCCGTATCCACATCAAGGATACCCTGTGCAAGCTCAGGATAAGTTACCTCATGCAAATCCTTACCTTGAAAAGCATCTGTTCTCGGTAGCACACCGTAGAAAAGTTCACCGTCATAGCCACCATCTAAACTACCAAAACACCACTCACGAATACGTTTGTCACGTTTATAAGGAATAGTTTCTAAACCCGTCTCACGTAAAATGATATCCATGGTTTGAATCGTTCGACCTGAATCACTAGAATATGCGACCTTGAAAGGAATACCTGCTGCTTTCAGACCTACCCCCAATTCACGAATACCTTCTTCACCGAACGGGGTCAAAGGGCTATCAGACCAACCTTGTGCACGACCAATGGTGTTAAACATAGTTTTGCCATGTCTCGCAATATACAACTTAACCTCACTCATAGCGCCCCTTCTTTCCGTCATTTTTGAATTCATTATAGCACAAATCCCCTCCACTATCTAGCCAGCGAGACCATCAGAAAATGCCTTACCAATTGGCAAAGCATTTAACATCCGCTTAGTTTTTAAAGCTGTGAACAGGAGCTGGGATTTGACCACCACGCGCAATGAAGTCAGCCGATGAAGCTTTGTTTACCTTCATTACTGGTGCATAACCAAGAAGACCACCAAGTTCCAACATATCACCTTCCTTACCATAAGGAATGATACGAACAGCTGTTGTTTTCTGGTTAATGACACCGATAGCCGCTTCATCAGCAATCATAGCCGCGATTGTTGTATCTGGCGTATCAGCAGGAATAGCAATCATGTCTAGACCAACAGAACAGATAGCTGTCATGGCTTCCAATTTTTCAAGGTTGATATGACCAGACTGAACCGCCGCAATCATACCTTCATCTTCAGAAACTGGAATAAAAGCACCTGACAAACCACCAACTTGGTTACATGCCATGATACCGCCTTTTTTAACTTGGTCGTTAAGAAGGGCTAGAGCTGCAGTAGTACCATGCGTACCAACAACTTCAAGACCCATCGCTTCAAGTACACGGGCTACTGAATCACCAACTGCTGGTGTTGGCGCAAGAGACAAATCTACAATACCAAACTCGACACCAAGACGTTCGCTGGCCATTTGACCAACCAACTGACCAACACGTGTGATTTTGAAGGCGGTCTTCTTAACTGTTTCAGCTAGAACATCGAAACTTTCGCCTGGAACTTTCTCAACTGCACGTTGCACAACACCAGGACCTGAAACCCCAACATTGATTACAACATCAGCCTCACCAACACCGTGGAAGGCACCTGCCATAAATGGATTATCTTCAACCGCATTAGCAAAGACCACCAATTTACCTGGGCCCAATGGATCTGCCTCAGAAGCCTCTTTGATGATACGTCCCATGTCACGTACTGCTGTCATGTTAATACCAGTCTTTGTTGAACCAATGTTGACAGATGAGCAGACAAAATCAGTCTCTGCAAGCGCACGTGGAATAGAATTAATAAGAATCTCATCACCTTTTTGGTAGCCCTTTTGAACGAGTGCAGAGAAACCACCAATAAAGTTAACACCGATTTCCTTAGCTGCTCGGTCTAACGCCTTCGCAAAAGGTACATAGTCTGTTGCATCTGTTGCCGCACCGATGATTGAGATTGGAGTAACAGACACACGTTTATTAACAATCGGAATACCAAGTTCAGCTGCAATTTCGTCACCAACAGCTACCAAATTCTTAGCCTTAGATACAATCTTGTTATAGACTTTTTCCGCCGCCTTATCGATATCTGAATCGATACAATCTAGTAGTGAAATCCCCATGGTAATGGTACGAACATCAAAGTTCTGTTCCTCAATCATGGCAATGGTTTCTGTGACCTGTTTAATATCCATTTTAAGCTACTCCTATCTTACAAGTTGTGCATAGCATCAAAAATTGCTGAACTTTGGATGTTGATTTTAACGTTCAATGACTCACCAAAGGCTTCCAATTCAGCACGTAGGTGTGTAAAATCTTGTTTGTCTTCTGATGATACAACCGCCATCATGGTAAAGAATTCATCAAGAACTGTTTGAGAAATATCATCAATATTCAAGCCAAGTTCTGCCACCTTAGTCGCAACACCCGCAACAATACCTGATTTGTCCTTACCTACAACTGTAATAATCGCTTTCATGAGAAGCCTCCATCATTTTATTTTGTATAATTTTAGCATATTTTGATTAAAAATGCTATTTTTTATGAAATTTGCATATTTTTTCTTGAAAAAGACGAATATTTCCGAGAAATTTAACTAATATCGTTTATGAAAATATCCTCTCTTTGACCCAACTACTTGTGGATAAACTTGTTCACAACCTAAATAATTTCCTTCTTTTAAAACCTTGAAAAATCAAGATTCAACACTATTAACAGACTTTTCCACACCTGTGGATAAGTCTGTGGGTAACTTGTCGATAAACAAAAAAATATCGCCAAATTCAGGCGATATCTTAGCTTTATTTCCATTTTAAATTAACATGGGCATTCATTTCTTTATAAGCAGTATCTATACGCTCTTTGGTTTCTTCATCTAGTTTATTTCTATATTTACCACCCTTAATGAAATCCTCTAAAATATAAGTTTGGTAAGTATACAAAGGATATCCCTCTGGCGAAGATGTTCCTTTAGGCGTACGGTTAACCCAAGTCGGATGCGCTTGTGCAGTCTTAATCGTGGTTTGACCATTCTTTTTCTCAAGGGTGACATCCATTAAGACACCTCTCTCTGTCCACTCTGCACTATCCACACCATCCATAGTCTCTATGCGCTGGTTTGAGATGAAATTCCCCATTGAGTAAATAATAAGTTTTTGCTGTCCATCCTTTTTAACCACCTCAGAAGGTTCTACCACATGAGGATGACCTCCAAAGATAATATCAGCACCCCAATCAATCATCTTATGATAGAGTTTAACCTGTTCATCTGTCGGTTCCAAACGATATTCAACACCCATCTGAGGCATGATAACCGTGATATCCGCTTCTTTTTCGGCACGCTGAATCTCGGCTTTCATACGTTTTTCATCCAAATTCGATAAGTGGTCTGCAACCTCTTTATCCGTCAAGTTCGACTCTAGGCCATTGTAACCATAAGCATAGGAAAGTATTGCAACTTTGATACCATTAACATTCTTGATGAGCAGTGGCGCCTTGTCTCGCACCGGCTTTTCGTAAACACCAATAGGATCAATTCCCACTTTCTTAAAAGCATCAGCCGTTGTAAAAGCTCCCTCTAAACCAGAATCCAAGATATGATTATGGGCCAAATCCATAACATCATAACCAGCATCCTTAATAGCTGCTGTCACTGATTGAGGAGCATTAAACAGAGGATAGCCTGACAAAGGATAATCAGGATTAATCGTTCCCTCGAAATCACCCAAAACCAAATCAGCCTGCTTTAACCACGGCTTCACATAAGTAAAATTCTCCGTGAAATCATAGCTGCCATCTGCCTGCAGGGCACTCATATAGAGACCGTCATGATAGAGCAAGTCCCCATTAGCCATGATACGTGCTGTCTGTACCTGGTTTGAGGCATTCTTTTGCTGTTCATTCTTACTATGAACAATTAAAATCTCAAGAAAAAGCAAACCTAAGACGAGAGCAATCAACCCCATCAAAATCTTATTAGTCATCGCATTGTCACGCTTTTTAGCCTGGCTCTGTTTCATAATACTCTCCTTTTTCATACTTCTAGTGTACCAAAAAAACTTATCCATTGATGATAAAAAAGATTAATAAACGGTTACATCTCAATTCCATGGCGATTGAAAACATCAGTTTTCTTAGACAAGATAAAAACTCTACTTCATACGAAGTAGAGTTTGGTTAATAATTAGCGTGTTGGTGTGTATTCCAAATCTTTACCATGTTTAGCTACAAAATCAGACATTTCAGAGTCTGGAATTTGACGCAAGTAGAGATTAGCACGAATCGTTTCATCTTCCTCACGACAAGTCGAAAGAACGAGGTATTTATCTGAAGCACTAACCTTCAAATCCTTGTTTTTAACACTTGCTTGATCATAGATGATATCCAACTGTTGTTTAAAGTCTTTATCGCTTTCAAATGATGTACGATAGAAAGCTGTGTCTTCAGGCACAATTACCATAGCGAGCGCTTCATAATAATACTTACGTTGAGGCGTCTCAATAACAACATATTTGTGTTTATCAAAGAACGACTGATCACTATAGTAGTTAACATCGTTGAACATACGACTATCAGCAACCTTACTTCCTCGAGCATGGCCGAAGAGCCAAGTCAAACGATCGCTGAAATCTTTCTTATTATCTGTATCCATGAAGACCGTTCCCAAATATGGAACGTTTCCTCCATCAAATGTTTTATCTAAGTAGGTTGAATTGTCCGTTGTTTGAACAACTGGCTCATCCAATTTAGTCCCTGGTGCATAGACATAAGCGATAGTATCAGGGTTTGTCGCCTCAAGACCATCAAATTTATTTTTGAGGTAGGCTTTCTCCTCATCTGAAACTTTATAAGTGTTTGCTTTTTTAGTCGTTAAAACACTCTTAACACCATTAGAGGACGATGCTGTCGGAGACATAAACTGGAAGCCAAGGAAGATAGCCAAAGCAGCAATGACTAAGGCCGAAATCCCAGCAATCAGTTTTTTGCGAGATCCAGTAGATTTACGATTATGATTACTCATGAAATGTCAAATCCTTTTCTTTATCCATAGAAAAATATCACCGAAGCTCTAGCCCCAGTGATATTCTTTTTAGCAATAGCAGTTAATTATTTAACAGCTGCTGTGTTTGGAAGAGCTTTAGCTTCAGCTTTAGCTGCTGGAGCTTTCTTTTCTGCAGCTTTAACAGCTTTAGCTTCTTCTTTAGCGTCTTTGTTAGCGTTAGCTTTATCAGTAACTACAAACTCATCTTTGATGATGTTTCCGTTAGCATCACGTTTTGGTTCGATGTGTTCACCAGCATCTTCAAATTTTTGTTTAGTTGAATCTGCGTCAACGTTGTTAAGACCATCTTTAGCAGCTTGAGTAAGACCACCTTCGTTGTTTGTGAAGAAGTCACCACCAGTTGCTTCAGTTTTGTTATCAAGGTTTCCAGTGTGAACGTTACCGTCGTTAGCGAAAACTGCTGCTGATGAAGCGAATACTGCAAGAACTGCAGCTGATGTAAGCAATACTTTTTTCATAATTGTTTCTCCTCTAATGGATTATTATATATTTAGTATCAGGACCTCCCTGACATCTATAGATTATAACACTATCTAGAGATATGTCAACAAATTTTAAAAACTTTTTTAAATTTTTAATATATCCTACAATTCCTACAAACAAAGGTTTTTTGAGGTGTGTTGCCAAATAGTAATAATTAATCATTTTTAATTTTAATGTTATTTTAGGTAATTTATTATGTCCTTTGCTAAGTTTAAATACATATTTAAGTCATATATAAAAGCATAATTTGTAAAATATACATTCATTATTATGTGAGGTTTTATGGCTAAAAATCAAAAGATATTTAATAGACGTATAAAACCCTTTTACTGATAATATGTTTGAAGTATATAACAATATTATCTTTCAAATAAATGTATTCATTCACTTTTATCATTTTTGTATGATAACTACATAATATGCAAGATCTCAAAAGTGAGTAGATTAGAGAAACATTAGCGTTTTTGAGAGCATTTCGACCTAAAAAGTTCTATTATTGGGTTAAAATGCTTGAAAAATAAACTATTATCTTATTTTTGAAAGCGTTTTAACTAAGATGTAGTCAAAAATAACTCCTTTGAAAACACTCCCTCTTACCACTACCTCGCCTTAGAATAACAAGCTTCCAAAAACTGATACACAAATCAATTGGATTGTTTCACTTCTCTTATTTCAGACGAAATAGTTCTTCCACTTGTTTATTAAAGACTTGCGCTATTTTTAAAGCCATTTCCAACGAAGGGTTGTAGCGGTTATTTTCCAAGTGAACAATCGTTTCTCTCCGTATTCCTACATGATCTGCTAAATCTTGTTGAGTCATACCATAAGCTTCCCTTACTTCTTTCAAGTTAGTCTTTATTTTACTTTCTTTCGCCATATTTCATCCCCTTTTTTCAGTGATAAAGTAAGTAATGGCAAATAATAAGAGTAAAAAAGCCACCAAAATATAAAGGAATCCAGCATTCAAAACGAAAACTTTACAGAAAGCTATCAAGGTTGCCATTCCCAATAATATAAAGATTGCTATTGTAAACAAAATGGAAGAGGACTTTGCAATATTTCTATAAAATCGTTCATCGGGTTCTTCATTAATTCTCTTGAATAAGAAGTAAAACATTAATAACAATTGAACACCTAATCCAATTCCTAACATTATATTCTTAATCACAGAACCAGGAGTTAGAAGCCAAACTCCAATAGTATAGATTGAGGACGAGAGAAATACAAGCACTGTATATAATTTTGCAGTAATCCCAAACATTTTTTTCTCTTTCTTTTGATAGGTTGATTTTGAGAGGACCGATATCATCGTACAAACCAAATACGAAGGAAGCCAAGCCGTCGTCATAATAGCACCTTTCGCTAGAATCGGTAGGTGATTCCCCAGCAATAATACTAAACATACAACAATAAGCACGCTAGCGATATAAAGGATTATCTTTAAGTTCTTCGACATTTTCATTTTCTCCATCTCCTTTTAATGTGTTATAAATATATCACATCTTATCTGTTATAAATATATCACATTGTTATAAGAATTTCAAGATGAAGACAAAACACAAATAACATTTAAGTCATTTTTTTCAGAATCCCTTACCAAAAGGCAGCCATAAAGCAAAGCCTTGATGAGCTTAAAACGTTGATTTAATCGTATTGATTAACGTTTTGAGTGCAGTGGTTGCCACCCAATCAAACATCGCTTCGCTTGTTTTCTTGGGGCAACTGTGCATAGCATATCTCTATGCGACTAAAGTCGCTAGAGCTATCCTAATTGCGCACCGCCAGTAGTTCTCATACAAAAAAAAACACCTTGCAAGCTGCAAAGTGTTTTCGTTTGTACTCTGCTGTCCAGCAACGAATTAACGTTTTGAGAACTGGCTAGCTTTACGAGCTTTCTTAAGACCTGGTTTCTTACGTTCAACCATACGTGCATCACGAGTAAGAAGTCCAGCGCGTTTCAATGAATCGCGGAAGTCTGGATCTACTTGAAGAAGTGCACGAGCGATACCGTGACGGATCGCACCTGATTGACCAGCGTATCCACCACCTACAACGTTAACGTGTACGTCGTATGAACCTTCAGTTGAAGTAACTGCGAAAGGTTGGTTGATAACGAGACGAAGGTCTGCGTGTGGGATGTATTCTTCTACATCTTTTTTGTTAACTGTGATTTTACCAGTACCTGGAACCAAACGTACGCGTGCAACAGCGTTTTTACGGCGTCCTGTACCTGCATATTGTGCTTGTGCCATTATATTAGTGCTCCTTTCCTCTTAGAATTAGATAAGTCCTGAGATATCAAGTACTTCTGGTTGTTGTGCAGCGTGAGTGTGCTCACCGCCAACGAAGACTTTCAATTTCATACCTTGTGCGCGTCCAAGAGTGTTGTGTGGAAGCATACCTTTAACTGATTTTTCAATCAAACGAACAGCATTTTTAGAACGAAGTTCACCTGCTGAGATTTGTTTCAATCCACCTGGGTACATTGAGTGAGTGTAGTAGATCTTATCAGTTGCTTTTTTACCAGTCAATTTAACTTTTTCAGCATTGATAACGATTACGAAGTCACCTGTATCAGTGTGTGGTGTGAAAGTTGGTTTGTTTTTTCCGCGAAGTACGCTAGCAACTACTGCAGAAAGACGTCCAAGTGGCACATCAGTTGCGTCAACGACATACCATTTACGTTCAACTTGGCCTGGTTTAGCCATAAATGTTGTTTTGTTCATGATTTCTCCTATATATAGTTCGATTTTTGTTTACGAGTGATGGGTGTTCCTTCCCATCGAAAAGTATTTGGAAGGTTCCGGGGCCTTTCAAATGGGGTAAACAATACCGTTTAACATAATATCAAAAAAACACGTCCAAGGCAAGTCATTTGGAGGTGTTTTTCTTTTATTTTTTGTATTTTTTTAGTCTCTAATTTTATAAGGTGGAAGACTAGAAATCATACCTAATTAACCTCTAAGGGGGTACAAATTAATCTTCAGATTCCCAAAAAAGCTGGTCTAAAGTTTTGTCCAGAGTTTTGCAGATAGCAATACACAGATTTATAGTCGGGTTGTAGTCTCCCTTTTCAATAGCTGAGATAGTCTGACGAGAGACTCCTATAGCATCTGCCAACCCCTGTTGAGTGAGATCCTTTGCTACACGAGCTGACTTCATTTTTAAATTTTTCATTCAAAAATCCTATTCTTCGTCTTCTAGTTCTTCCAAACGGTTCTTCTTGATTCTTTTAATAATAACCCAGCAGTCACAAATAAGGGTCAAACCCAATGTCAAAAATGCTACACTACTCATAAGATTCTTCCCTATCTTAAACGACTGAAATAAACTTAAGAGGCCCATTAGCAATATAAAAATTCCCAAAAAACACATTACCCAGGAAATTATAAGCATCTTCTTCTCAAGTTTTTTGTCTAGCAACCATGGGTGCCCATTCCGTGATACGCTGTGCACTACGACTACGCACATAGAACCAAAGAAGGTGATGAATAATAAGGACTGAGCTAATTCTAGGGAGTGTGTCTTAGCAGTAACCAGAATCGTTACAAATAGACCAAGCATAGCCACCCAATAACCTCCAGCAGCAGATTCCGCACTGATTAATCGAGCACGTTCATCCATCGTGCTAGCTACTTTTTTCTTTGACTTTTTCATTTTGTTTCCTCCATTTTCTAGATTTATTATAGCATTATTTTACGTTATGTCAAATATATCATTCATTTTGTATGGATTATCTTTTTATATTCTATTAATCTATCATTTCAGAAAACAAAAAATCAGATAGGAAAGCCTATCTGACACTTTTTCTATCTAGCTTCTTTACCAATCGTAAAGACGGCCAAGGTATCTGGTCCGACGTGGGTAGAAATAACTGGCCCAAGTGGCATAATGAGAACTTGCTCAATGCCGTCAACTGCTAACAATTGTTCTTTTAGATTCTCCGCCGCTTCAATATCATTGGCATAAGCAACAATTGCTGTGCTATGTCCAATATCCTGGGTAGCTTGTAGGACCATTTCTTTAATGGATTTTTTACGTCCACGGATCTTGGCCAGAGGAACCAACTTGCCCGAAGCATCTAACCAAAGGAGAGGTTTAATATTAATCAAACTACCAATAATAGCTGAGCTCTTAGAAAGGCGACCCCCACGCATGAGATGGTAGAGATCATCAACTAAGAAATAAGTCCGTAAACGTGGCAGAATGTCCTCAATCATGGCTTTCGTTTCAGATAAGCTCTTACCTTGGTCACGAGCTTCTGCCGCCAAGATAGAGAGATAACCTTCCCCACCTGCTGCCGCTAGAGTATCTACAATCTCAATGACAGCTTCTGGGTATTCATCCAAAATCATGTCACGCGCCATAACAGCACTTTGATAAGTACCTGAAAGCACTGATGAAAAGGCAATATAAAGAAGGGCATCACCATTTTTGGCGTGACGACGAAAAACCTCTTCAAATTGACCAACATTCACCTGGCTTGTGGTAGGCTGACTGCCTTCTTGCATACGTTCTAAGAGACGGTCACTCGTTAAACGGTTAGGACCAACGGTCTCATAGGCAATATCATCAAGCGTAATGGTCAAACCAACGAGCTCTACCTTATTCTCCTGAGCCCATTTTTCATCTAGATCTGCTGTGGAATCTGTCAAAATGTTAAATGTCATATGTCCCTCTATTCTATTTCATTTAAAAGGTCCTGTAATTTCCCTAATTGTGCATCGTCCCATGGACGTAGTTTTGGTGTCTTTAAGTCAATATGTGCCGACATCTTGTCTAAGTCAGACTTAACAGTATTGACACGCTCTTCCAACTCACGCGCCGAAACACGTAAAGCTCCTTGTGAAAAGATAGCCCACTGTTCATTTAAGTCACTAGTTGCTACTTCAACTAAATTTTGAACAGTATTCATCTCAGCCGCTGCGCGCTCAATATAGCTATCTGCTGTCTCATCTTCCTCAGTAAAAATAACACTGATACGATACTGATCATAACGCTGACGACTTCCTGGAACAAACTGGGCATCAAACACACAGATAATATCAATATGTTTAAAGTTAGCATAATGATTGAGCTTACGAAGCAATGTTTCACGAGCTTCATCAAGCTGATTGGTCTTAAAGAGTTGACGGGTTTCTTGCCAAAAGGCAATCATATTATAACCATCAACTAGAAGTATTCTTTTTTTCATAGTTACAATCGGTTTCGATAAACTTCATACATGAGAACTGCTGCTGCCACACTGGCATTAAGGCTCTGCACATGACCACTCATGGGTATAGTAATCATCTCATCCACTTGTTTCTTGATGTTAGCAGAGATTCCCTTACCTTCATTACCAATGATAAGGGCAACCTTTCCAGCTGTATTCCATTTATGAGATGGGGTCCCATCCATATCCGTTCCAAACACCCAGAAGCCTGCTACTTTAAGCTTATCAAGAGTTTGGCTAAGATTAGTCACTCGGGCAATGGGAATATGCTCCACGGCCCCTGTTGATGTCTTAGCAACAACAGGTGTTACCCCCACAGCACGATGCTTAGGAATAATAACTCCTGTCACCTGAGTAGCATCAGCTGTACGTAGGATAGAACCAAAGTTATGAGGGTCGTTAAGTCCATCTAAAATGAGGACTAGAGGATTCTCCTCTTGTTCAGCCTTATCCATAATAACTGAGAGCTCAGAATAAGCGAACTCTGACACACGAAGAACAAAACCTTGATGCACAGCCCCACCTGTCATATCAGACAAGGTTTTCTTAGGTGTCCAAGAGATGGAAACCTTCTTTTCAGCTGCCAAGGCCTTAATGGCATCAACATTTTTCCCTCGAAGATCATCTTGAATATAGAGTTTATTACCAGTATTTGCTTCTAGACTCTCTGTTACGGCGTGCACACCATAAACAATGTCTAGACTTGTTTCTTTAGTTGTTTTCATAAGCTAATTCTATCATAAAAAAAGCCCTCTTACGAGGGCAAAGCATGTTAAATAAATGTAATTGCTGCTAGGTAAAGCACTAGGAGAACTAGAACAACAGTTGCAGCAGCCAAAGCTTGCTTACCAATTGTATCTGGATCTGAGATTGATTCTGCAATCTTTCTCGCAGCTTGAGTAATGGTTTTACCTGCCGCTTGGAAGATATCAATTGAACCTGTGCTTGTTGAATTATTTCCAGAAATCGCTGAAGACCAACCACTCAAAACCTCAGCAATTTGTTCTGCTAATTGCTGTGTTAACGCTCTAGTTGTCTCAGCCAACTCATTAACAGCCGTAGCTTGTATATGATTGGCGGTCTCAGTATAGTTATTTGCACTGGTATTATAAGTAACCGGTACAGTCGTTGTTGTCGTTGATGAATACTGATTCCTACGGTAACTATCAGGTGTCACTGGACGTTCGCCTTCATTGAAGACGCTAAAAGTCTGTGTCAGGTAATGAATATTGTTATTCGTATCAATCAACTCAAAGGTCATTTTATGAATACCAGTCGTTTGTTCTGCCAAATGGTAGGCACTCAAACCAGCATTGACCTCATCCAGAGTTCCTTCAACAAAGTAACTATGATGAATTTGTTTGCCATCAAGGACTAGATTAAGGCCCTTAATCTTCTTACCTTCCATCTTGTTAACATCAAAATTGACGTTAAAGATTTCACCACGTGCTAAATAAAGAATGTCTGTATTCCCTGTAACAGCAGGTTGATCTTCAAGAAGCGCTCCAGTACTATCTCGTTTTGGAACAACGGTGTATACTTCAGAAGTGATTGGAGTCGCTAAGATTTCTGAGATGAGTCCATCCGTAAAGGTTACCTCTGACGAATAGGTCAAACTCTCACTTTGCAACATAGAAACCACTTCAGAAGTTTCAAAGACCTCAGAAGTTGATGATGAATCTTTCCAACCAATCGTGAGGACAGTTAAGCTATCTTCTGAATTATTATTTAACTGACTCGTTTCTGGAGCCGTAGATGCAAGAGAGCTAGCAGTACTTGCAGACTCAGAAGCGACTTCAGAAGTTGCAATAGCTTGGCTAGTATGAGTTGCACTTACAAATGTCTTATGAGAATCCAATGAAGAATACTCTGATTTTTCAATAACATCATGTGTATTTCCAGCAAGTTCTGATGTATATAGTGTACTTTCACTCTTATACATTGAAGTCACAGCTTGTGACTCTGCAGTCGCTGTAGCCTCACGAGACTTATCATAAGTAAGCACAATATTTGGTTTAGCTTGTTCAGAATCAGATGTTGGATTTGCATCTCCTCGTTCAGACGCCGCTACTGATCGATCCTCACCAAAAGCTTGGGCACGAGCCTCTTCTGAATGAGGTGTCGTCGTAGAAACGCTAGTCTCCACGATATCAACTTGAGAATGTACCTCAAGAAGCCCCTCATCTGTCTCACTTGAAGAGACAACCATCAGTGACGTTGAGGTCACTACTGAACTTACTTGACTCGCTGGCTCTGCCTTAGCTCCTACTGAAGAAAGATCAGCCTGAGGAGCAACTGGAGCCGGTGCCTCACTATTAACATAATCTATTTTAGCTTCATCAGGTTTTACCTGAACCTCATCTGCTTTACCTGTTTGAAGCGTAAAGCTAGATAAAATCAAAGCAGCAAAAGTTGTATAGAAAACTTTTTTCTTAGCTATTTCCATTCACCTCCTCATTTTTTATGGCCTCATTTACTAATATTATAGACTTTTTTTTTACTTTCTGTCAAATTAGTTTTATTAAAAAACGCTATAATATCAGGGTTTTACACGTGTCAGACATCCCTTAACTTTCTCATTTTCAAGGTGCTAAATATTAGTTTCATCTTATTTTTTATTGTCAAATCGCTGAATTACTTTGATTCTCAAATAATCTAAATTTTGAAGCTTCAACTAATTGTCACAATTTTTATAGCCTTTAAATAACAAAAAATCCTGCTCTCGGCAGAATTTTTAGATTTCTTTTTCAACTTCGTCAATACACCAAGCAATCAGTTCCTCTAAGCGAGCAATATCCTCGGTCATATGAAGATAGCCCATGACTGCTTCGAAGCCTGTTGACATTTTATAGGTAATGACATCTGTATTTTTAGCCTTGGTGTGGCTATTCGCATTACGACCTCGTTTATAGATATCTAGCTCTTTTTCAGTCAAAAGCTCTTGCTCTAGCATTTTTTCAATGAGACTAGCTTGCGCCTTTGCCGACACATAGCGTGTAGCTAGACGGTGCAATTGATTTGGCTTGGTCTGACCTTGAAAAATCAGGTGACGGCGAATGTACAAGGAATAAACAGCATCTCCCTCAAAAGCGAGAGCAATACCATTAATAAGGTTGACATCAAGGTGTTTAGTCACGTGTCCACCTCACACCATCCTTGGTATCAAGAAGTTTGATACCTTGAGCAGCTAATTCATCGCGAATGCGGTCTGCTGTCGCAAAGTCTTTGTTGGCCCGCGCTGCTTGACGCTCTTCAATGAGTTTTTCGATATCTTCATCAAGGACTTCTTCTTCGAAAACAATACCGAAGACTTGGAGCATTTTTTCAAAAACATCCTTAACGGTTTGGTCATAATTGCCTGAATTAATCCATTTGGCCATGTCAAACAGAACAGTCACACCATTCGCTGTATTAAAGTCATCATCCATAGCTTCTTGGAAGGCTTCAAGATAAGTTTGCAACTCATCTTGATTCACCTGATCTGTCAATGGAAGACTGTGGGTGTTTTTCAAATACTTAAGATTGACTTCAGCATCATGAATAGCTTTTTCAGTAAAGTTAATTGGCTTACGGTACTGTTGTGTTGCTAGGAAGAAGCGAAGCACTTGACCATCGACTGTCTTAAGCATATCATGAACCGTTACAAAGTTACCTAAGGATTTTGACATTTTCTCATTGTCCACATTGACAAAACCGTTGTGCATCCAGTAGTTGGCGAAGGTCTTGCCAGTTTTGGCTTCTGATTGGGCAATTTCATTGGTATGGTGTGGAAACTCAAGGTCTGCCCCTCCACCATGGATGTCGATGGTATCTCCAAGGATTTCAGTCGACATAACTGAACATTCGATGTGCCAACCAGGACGACCAGGTCCCCACGGGCTGTCCCAAGAAACTTCTCCCTCTTTGGCAGCTTTCCAAAGGGCAAAATCCAGAGGATTCTCCTTACGTTCTGTTTCAGCATCCGTACGTCCGCTTGCACCAATTTCAAGATCTTCCAAAGTCTTGTTAGCCAATTTAGCATAGTTGTTTGACTTGGCTACTCGGAAGTAAACATCACCTTCAGAGACATAGGCGAATCCTTTGTCAACCAAGGTTGACACAAATGCAATGATTTCATCCATGTAGTTAATAACACGAGGATTTTGTGTCGCTGGTTTAATGCCAAGCTGTGCAGTATCCTCCATAAAGGCTGCGATAAACTTGTCCGACAATTCCTTAGTTGAAATACCAGCTTCATTAGCTGCCTTGATGATCTTATCATCTACATCCGTAAAGTTGGAAATATAGTTGACTGTGTAGCCACAATACTCAAAATAACGACGAATAGTATCAAAAGCTACTGCTGAACGGGCATTTCCGATATGAATATAATTGTAAACTGTTGGTCCGCAGACATACATATTGACAACATTTTCTGTCAAAGGTACAAAATCACGGAGCGAACGCGTCATCGTATCATAAATTTTAATCACTAGAGATTCCTTTCAATTAACTGGAAACTATTTTTTATCCTTGATATGGTTTAGGTATAAACACAAGAGTATCACAAGAATGATAATCCATATAGCCGCTACCAGCTGACCTTGAGCCAAGAGAGACATAGCTGAAAGGAAACTCCCAACTATATAGAAGACCAAAAAAGGATTGTTTTTGAATAAATTTTTCATAACTCAAGTATTACTTGTGACGTTGCTTAAAAACAAGACCAACCCATAAAAGAGCAATGCAAAACCACAAGGCTGCCATGCTATAGTCTGCTCTATGTAAAGCAATGTAAACAAGGGCAAGAGGGCCCACGACCGTCAATCGAGTTACCTTTGAACTAAAAAGTTTCATCGTTTCCTTTCCTTATAGCCGTGATGAGTGGAAGCTAGCTGCTTTTAGAAGGTCTTCTAGCTTTTCGCTATAGTATTCACGACCTTCTTCAATATCGTGGATAACTTCTTCATCCTTTTGACCATGAACACGCACAACCTTAGCAGGAACACCAACGACTGTAACATCTTCTGGGACATCCGCAACAACCACAGCTGCCGCACCGACCTTAGAATTCTTTCCAATCTCAATAGGGCCTATGACCTGAGCATGGGCTGAAACCAAGGCACCCTCACGAACGGTTGGGTGACGTTTTCCGACATCTTTACCAGTACCACCTAAAGTGACACCGTGGTAAAGCATAGCACCCTTCTCCACAACAGCTGTCTCGCCAATGACAAGGCCTGAGCCATGGTCAATGAAAACACCTTCAGCAATCTGAGCCCCTGGGTGAATCTCGATTTGAGTCCAGAAGCGCCAAAACTGACTATGCATACGCGCTAAGAGTCGACAATGGTGGCGCCAGAGAAAATGTGAGATACGATGAGCAGCCAAGGCTTTTAATCCAGGGTAGGTTAAAAGAACCTCCAGACTCGTCCGAGCTGCTGGGTCATTTTTCTTTACTATATCAATACTTTCTTTCCACCAACCCATTTAGGTCACTCCTTACATCATTATTGCTATTATTGTTTGTTGTGGCCCTATTATTTCTTTAAAGTGGAAAGCTGTAAACACTAGGTCTACTCGCTATCCCCCTCAAAATAAGACCAATCGACTAACTCAGGTTGCTCATCAAACGGATTGATGACAATACCTTGAACCTTATCCAACTCATTTTCACCTGTTGAAGGCTGGTAAATTTCTGACAGTGGCCATTGTAAAATCGTCCCTTTAGCCTTACGGAAAGGTAGGCCAAAAGTTTCGTTACCGTACCATTTTGCAAAGCTCGTTAAGTTCGTAAACACAGGCACATAACTCTGTCCCTCTGCATTCGACATGGTCGCAAAGAGACGGTCATCCTGACCATCTTCCTCGCGTTTGTGAATGAAGGCTGGGACAAGATAAATCTTATCTTCAGGATCCGCCTTTTGATTTTCCTCACCCAAAAGGTTATTGAGCGTCTGAGTGAAATAGTTGATAAACTGGATAAGTTCACTGCTTGCAAACAGAGTGGTATTTGAGAAATCACCATCCTCTTTTAAATTGAAAGCAATACCAAAAAGCTCTGCCTGAACCAGTTGTGTTAGGATATCTAAGCTTGAACGTTCTATCCAAGTCTGTTCTCGAGCACTCTCTTGAGTAGCTTTGAAAGATTGTAAGTCCTGTTCACTAGTGAAGACAGGAACAACCTTCTTGCCTTCCACTTCAACTGCGTAGAGGTCTTGGGCAGCCAAGACGGGAGTACGTTGTAAGTGATTAACCAAAGCCAAACTGGTCAAAAAGTGGTCTGGTTCCTTTAAAAATTCTTTTAGAGTTTCATCAAAAGCTTGCAATTCTTGATTTTCTGTCATTCTTCTATCTGTTCTTTCGTTTCTGATTTATCAGGATTTTTCGGTGCTTCACCATTTTCATTATGGTGGCGTGGTTTGTGATGAGAACGACGGCGGTGACGATGCTCTCCTTTATTTTCCCCGTCCTCAATCTTTTCAGGCTTAGGAAGCAAGGTCTTGATTGAGGCATCGATACGTCCTTTTTCATCGATTTTGATAATTTTAACAGTTACCATATCCCCAACCTTAACCACATCTTCGACACGCTCAGTGCGTTCCCAAGCTAGTTCTGATATGTGGACAAGAGCATCTGTCTTATTGAAGAGGTGAACAAAGGCACCGAACTTTTCAATACGCACAACTGGTACAGTGTAAACCTCTCCAACCTTAGCTTCACGTACAAGATCGGAGATGATAGCTTTAGCACGGTTAATGGCATCCTGATCACTAGAGAAAATCTGAACAAGACCTTCTTCATCGATATCGATAGTGACACCAGTCTCAGCGATAATCTTGTCAATCGTTTCGCCACCTTTACCGATGACAACCTTAATCTTGTCAACAGGAATCTGAATACAGTCAATCTTAGGCGCCGTTGGTGCCAATTCTGGACGTGGCTCAGCGATTGCTGACTCAATAACGTCAAGAATCTCAAAACGAGCTACCTTGGCTTGAGCCAAAGCCTCTTCGAGAATGGCAGGTGTAATACCTGAAATCTTAATATCCATCTGAAGAGCTGTAATTCCTTGACGTGTACCAGCTACTTTAAAGTCCATATCTCCAAAATGGTCTTCTAAACCTTGAATATCAGTCAGGACAGTGTAGTTAGTACCATCTGAGATAAGCCCCATGGCTATCCCTGCAACAGGCGCCTTAATCGGTACACCGCCAGCCATAAGAGCCAAGGTTCCTGCACAAATAGAGGCTTGTGAGGAAGAACCATTTGACTCCAAGACTTCTGCTACCAAACGGATAGCGTAAGGGAACTCTTCAACACTTGGAAGAACCTGAGCAAGGGCACGTTCACCTAGGGCTCCGTGACCTATTTCACGTCGACCTGGTGCACCGTAACGCCCTGTTTCACCCACTGAATACTGAGGGAAATTATAGTGATGAAGGAAACGTTTCTTATACTCTGGATCCAAACCATCAACAAGTTGTGTATCACTCATAGGTGCCAAAGTCAAAACTGACAAGGCTTGAGTTTGTCCACGTGTAAAGAGACCTGAACCATGAACCTTAGGAAGAAAGTCAATCTCTGCGTCCAAAGGACGGATTTCATCCACACGACGACCATCTGGACGAACCTTATCCTCGGTAATGAGACGGCGCACTTCGGCATGTTCCATCTGCTCAAGGATTTCTGCTACATCACGCAGAATGGTTTCCTTATCTTCATCTTCTGCAAAGCGTTCTTGATAAGAAGTAAGGACCTCTTCTTTAACAGACTGGGTTGCTGCTTCACGCGCTAGTTTTTCTTCCACCTGAACAGCCTTAGCTAACTGATCATAATAAGCGGTTTCGATTTCGACTTTCAAATCAGCATCAACTTGTAGAAGTTCAACCTCGGCCTTTTCCTTACCAACAGCTGCAACGATATAATTTTGGAAATCAACCAACTCTTGAATAGCCTCATGTCCCTTCAAGAGTGCTTGCAACATAATATCCTCAGACAATTCCTGAGCACCCGACTCTACCATATTGATAGCTTCCTTGGTACCTGCCACTGTCAAGTCTAAAAGTGAAATTTCCTTATCCGCTGCACTTGGGTTGATGATGAAATCTTCTGCGGCATAGGCCACTTGAACCCCAGCAATCGGACCATTGAAAGGAATGTCAGAAATAGAAAGAGCTAAAGAGCTGCCAAACATAGCCGCCATCGGAGCACTAGCATTCTCATCATAAGAGAGGACGGTGTTAATGACTTGAACTTCATTTCGGAAACCTTCCGCAAACATAGGACGAATAGGACGGTCAATGAGGCGAGCAGTCAACGTGGCATCTGTTGAAGGACGACCCTCACGCTTGTTAAAGCCCCCCGGGAACTTACCAGCTGCATACATTTTTTCCTCATAATTAACCTGTAAAGGAAAGAAATCTGCAGTTGCCATCTTTTTAGACATAACAGCTGTTGATAATACCGTTGTATCTCCATAACGCACGACGACAGCACCATTAGCCTGCTTGGCTACCTGCCCAACTTCAACGACAAGCGGGCGTCCTGCAAAGGTCATCTCAAAAGTTTGTTTAGCCATGTTTGATCCCTCTTTTTATCCATGACCAGCCCTTATAAAAACGAACCGGTCAACTTTATATCATTCATTTGATATAACTTTCATTTTACCATAATATAGTCAAAAATGGCAGAGCTCCGGCATAAGTTAGCAGCTAAGATTCCCTTTCTCTCAGATATTTAAGTCGTTTTGTGATATAATAAACACTTATGAGAGACAAAGGAATGACTATGAAAAAATTACAACACATCATTATGATTGCCTTAATCTTACTAGGCCTAGTAACACCTGCTCTAGCACAAGAACAGACAGATGACTTCAATGTTTCCGCTAAACATGCGATTGCTATCGAAGCAACTACAGGGAAAGTCCTCTATGAAAAGGACGCCACTACCCCTGATGGTGTGGCTTCAATGACTAAAATCCTAACAGCCTACATGGTCTATAAAGCAGTTGATCAAGGAAAAATTACCTGGGACACTGAAGTAGATATTTCAGACTATCCTTTCAACTTAACCGTTGATTCAGAAGTTTCAAATGTCCCACTGGATTCCCGAAAATACACTGTTAAACAACTCCTAGATGCCACCCTCATTTCCAGCGCTAACAGTGCTGCTATTGCTCTGGCTGAAAAAATCTCAGGATCAGAGAGTGCCTTCGTTGACACTATGACAGCCCAACTAAAAGAATGGGGCATTACAGATGCTAAATTATATAACGCTTCTGGTCTAAATAATAAATATCTTGGGGATAACCGCTATCCTGGCTCAAAACCAGATGACGAGAATACGATGAGCGCCCTAGATGTTGCCATTATTGCGGACCGCCTCATCAAAGACTATCCTCAGGTACTTGAAATCACCAAGCAAACCGAAACTGACTTCGAAGGTGACAACAAATTAACGACACACAACTACATGTTGGAGAGGCAAGACAACTACCGTGAAGGCGTTGATGGACTCAAGACTGGAACAACCGAACTTGCAGGGGCATCCTTTGTAGCCCACTCCAATGAAAATGGCATGAGTTTGATTACAGTTGTTATGAATGCGGACAATGGCGGAGAGGATGAAGCTGCTCGATTCACAGCCACAAATGAGTTGCTAGATTATGTGACTCAAAACTGGGAAATCAAAACCCTCAACACCAAAGGACAAATCGTCAAGAAAAATGATATTAAGGTAGCCGATGGAGACCGTCAAACCATCTCTGCTAAGCTCGAGTCAGACCTTACAGTCATTCAAAAAATAAACAGCAAAAATGATGCTGTTATAATCAAAGCAAAAACCATAACAGCACCTATCAAAAAAGGTGACACTATTGGAACAGCAACCTTTGATGATAAGAATCTCGTAGGAACAGGTTACATCTCTGATCCGCCTCAAATTTCGGTAACAGCCAACCAATCTATCAAGAAAAGTTTCTTCTTAAAAGTTTGGTGGAACCATATCGTTAATTTCTTTACAGGAAATAAGTAAACACAAAACTACCTTTTAGATATCAAAAGGTAGTTTTATCTTGCCTTCAAAATTAGTCCTGTTAGTAAATGCCCCTTCTCTACACCTTATGTTCCTCTCAAAATGTGGTATAATAAATATCCAAAACACATGAAGGAACAAACCATGAAAAAACTGATTACGCTTATGATGACCTTCTTACTCTGTCTGGGAAGCGTAGCCCCTGCTTTTGCAACAGATAAGAAAAAAGGATATGATGCCGCAGCCAAACATGCCATCGCTGTCGAAGCTACTACTGGCAAAATTTTATACGAAAAAGATGCAACCACTTCTACAGGGATTGGCTCTATTACCAAGCTCCTAACAGCCTACATGGTTTATAAAGCGGTAGATCAGGGAGACCTCAAATGGAACAGCAAAGTTGATATTTCTGACTACCCCTTTGAACTAACTGTCAGTGCCGGAGTATCCAATATCCCACTAGACGCCCGCAAATACACTGTCAAACAACTTCTTGACGCAACTCTTATTTCCAGTGCCAATAGTGCATCGATTGCTCTAGCCGAGGAAATCGGAGGAACCGAAAGTAAGTTTGTCGACATGATGAAAGCCCAACTTAAAGATTGGGGTATCACTGATGCCAAGATTGTCAATGCCTCTGGTCTCAATAATTCTTACTTAGGTGACAATATCTATCCAGGCTCTAAATCAGACGAAGAAAATACCATGAGTGCTAAAGATGTTGCTATCATTGCACAACACGTGGTGAAAGAATATCCTGAAATCCTCGATATTACTAAAAAAACTGAGGCTGATTTTGATGGTGTTAACAAACTTAAAACCTTCAACTATATGCTTAAGGGACAACCTAGTTACCGTAAAGGGGTGGATGGCCTAAAAACGGGAACCACTGATTTAGCCGGTGCTTCCTTCGTGGCCCACTCAAATGAAAGTGGTATGAGCATTATTACAGTCATTTTGAATGCTGATAATACCGATACTGATGACTACGCCCGTTTCACTGCAACCAATGACCTACTTAATTACGTGGTCTATCATTGGGAAAGCAAGACCATTGCCAAAAAAGGGCAAGCTATCGGTAAAAGTCAAGCCCCTGTCCTTGATGGTAAATCTAAGCAAGTCACTGCTGTCGCTAAGTCTGACTTTAATATCATCCAAAAAATAGATGCTAACAATAGTAAACATATTAAAGTTACTACAAATCAAGTCCAAGCCCCTGTCAACTCAAGTGACAAGGTTGGAACTGCTACCTTTGAAGATAAATCACTTGTAGGAGAAGGTTACTTGCCTAACCAAGGTATGCCTAGCATGGAACTGGTTGCTGGTAAAGAAGTTAAGAAAAGCTTCTTCCTCAAGGTCTGGTGGAATCACTTTGTCAACTTTGTCAACGAAAAACTCTAATTATTACAGTCGAGCTTTGCTCGGCTTTTTCTTTTACCCCATCTTTACAGAAAGATTGACTCTACCTTGACTCCTATTGACACAAAAAAAGACAAACTACACCTGTAATCTGTCTTTTTGTTTGATTTTTACACTACTGTAAAGGTTAATTTATCTTTCGAGCAGCCGATTTTAAGAGTTTGTCCACTAACTACTTGGCCACCTAGTAAGAGCTCAGATAACTTATCCTCCACCTGAGTTTGAATCGTGCGACGTAATGGACGAGCACCCATCTCAACATCATAGCCATCTTTAGCTAAATGTTTGAGGGCAGCTGGTTGGAATTTCAAGTCAATCCCTTTTTCAGCCAAAGCTGATACCAACGGTTTTACCATAATCTTGACAATCTCACGAAGTTGCTCTTCCTCTAAACTATGGAAGACAACCTTTTCATCAATACGGTTGATAAACTCTGGTCGGTAGGCCTTCTTAAGTTCTTCCATGATACGTGACTGCATAGCTTGGTGATTATGAGAAATGTCTTGGACTCCAAAACCAACGGTCTTATCATCACGAAGAGCAGTCGCTCCCAAGTTCGAAGTCATAATGATAATGGTATTTGAGAAGTCAACTTTACGACCTCGGCTATCCGTCAAGACACCGTCATCCAAAACCTGTAAGAGAATATTGAAAATATCTGGGTGAGCCTTTTCCACCTCGTCAAAGAGAAGAACTGAGTAAGGCTTATTACGAACTTTTTCTGTTAACTCACCGCCCTCATCATATCCAACATAACCTGGAGGAGCACCGTTAAGTCGGCTAGCCGCAAATTTTTCCATGTATTCTGACATGTCAAAGCGAAGCAAAGCTGACTCATCATCAAAGAGAACTTCCGCCAATGCCTTGGCCAATTCTGTCTTACCAACACCAGTAGGCCCAAGGAACATGAAGGAACCAATCGGACGTTTTCCAGTACGAATACCTGACTGGTTACGACGAATAGCACGACTAATCGCTGAAACTGCTTCGTCTTGACCAATAACACGTTTGTGAAGCTCTGCTTCCAGATTCAAATAACGCTTGCTATCTGCCTGAGTCATCTTCTCAACAGGGATACCTGATAGACGACTAAGGGTTTGCATAATCTGATCCGCATCTACCAAGGCAGGTTTTGGTAATTTTGCTTTTTGGCTAGCCTTATATTGTTTAACAGCAGACTTCATATCACCAGATAGAAGCGCTTCATCCAAAGGCGTTATCTCACGTTTGGCTTCTTTTTTAATACGACCTTGAACAGTCGCACTCGCTTCATCTAAAAGGTCAATGGCAGAGTCAGGCAAGTTTTTACTCGTCAAATAACGATGTGCCGCCTTGACCGCTGTCTCAACCGCTTCATCAGTAATCGTTACACGATGATAGTCTTCATAAGACGAACGTAGGCCTTTTAGAATATCAATCGCCTCAACTACACTTGGCTCCTCAATTGTAATCTTAGCAAAACGGCGAGAAAGAGCTGCATCTTTCTCAATATGCTTCTGGTACTCAGCTTGAGTAGTTGCTCCAACCATATGAAGGGTTCCACGTGCTAGAGCAGGTTTCAAAATATTTGCCGCATCTAAGGTACTATCAATACCTGAACCAGAACCAATAATCGTATGCAATTCGTCAATAAAGAGAATGATTTTTCCATCAGCTTCAATCTCATCAATGATTTGATTCATACGTTCTTCGAAATCACCACGGAAACGTGTTCCTGCAACCACACTCATCATATCAAGCTCTAAGATACGCATATCAGCCAGCTCAAAAGGTACTTCGCCTGAAGCAATACGCTGTGCCAAGCCAAGCGCCAGTGCCGTCTTACCAACACCTGCTTCACCAACAAGAACTGGGTTATTCTTCGTTTTACGACTCAAAACCTGAATCATGCGTGAAATTTCTTTCTCACGTCCAATAACAGGATCAAGAGCACCTGACTCGGCTACAGCCGTTAAGTCCTTGGTATAATCTGACAGTTCCCCAGTAGAAGATTGGGGAGGCTGCATCATATTAGCAAAATTTCCTGATGCCTTTGATTTTTTAGGCTTACGAAGGTCATGAATGGCCTTCAAGTCTTGCTTACTAAGACCTGCGTAACGCTCCAAAGAACGTCGTAAATCGATAATGCGAGGCTTATCACTGTCATCCTTATATTGAAAACCAGCAACTTCAAGGAGACGACAAACCATCAAATCCTTATGAAGGAGAAAGGCCATCAATACATGTTCAGACCCTACCTCTACAGCACCAGTCACACCAGCAATTCCCTCTGCCTCTTGCAACATAGCCTCTAAAGCATGTGACTGTGCACGTAAATCGATAATATCTGATTCAGACAAGTCTTTTGGACTTTTCTCCATCGCTAGTACAGCGGCTGTCTCAATCTCTTCCGCACGAATACGGTCCTCAAAATCAGTAAATGTTAGGTAGGCTACAGATCCTGGAACCTCAACCATAGCCAGAAGCACATGCCAAGTCTCCAGAAAAGGACTTCCAAAACGCTCTGCCTCAAGCTGTGCACGATGGAAAATGGCCTGCATTTTTCTTGAATATGTCGTCATCTAATTTCCTTTTCTATCCAATCTAAGTAATAGCGAGCGTAGAATACGCGAACGAATAGCAGCCGCATCTGCGCCTAAAATATCATCACTAGCAGTTGCTAAAATCAAATTTCCCTCACGTTCTGTGATGATTTTTTCATCAAAAAGCAACTGGATCAAGTCTGTAAATACCTGCTCGCTGAGCTGATCCGCTAAGTTCTGAAGCAAATCATTAATCATGTGGTGCTTATCAGAGAATCTGACTTTGACGATACGAATATAACCGCCACCTCCACGCTTACTCTCAACAATATAACCACGACTTTCTGTAAAGCGGGTCTTAATAACATAATTAATCTGACTCGGTACAACTTGAAAAGTATCTGCTAAGTTCGAGCGTTGAATCTCAGCAATTCCAGACTGGCCCAGCAATTCTTTAATATATTCTTCTATACTATCTGATGTATTTCTTGCCATCTTAATTCCTCCAGTCTAATTTGACTATAACTGACTATTATTATACCAAAAATGTCAGCACATGGGAAACTATACCTTCAAAAAGCTTTTTAAAGTTGTCATTAGAGACCATATAAGATACAATAAATAAGACTAAAATATTAGGTAACTTTAAGTGTTTGATCCACTTTGACAGGCTGAGCCTCACCTAATCCAACAAGTACTTTTTAGCACTTTCGCAGTAGTATTAGTCTTATCACTCTTGATAAAGCTCTTGTGACTTTTAGTCTTTATTTTATTTCTCTATGAAAGGTTACTCATGAAATACATCATTGCATTCTTAATCTCTATGATTCCCTTGGTTGAGCTCCGTGGAGCCGTTCCTGTTGCTATCGCCTCAGGTATCCCTTGGTGGCAAGCCCTTATTCTTTGTGTTATTGGGAACATGATTCCAGTTCCAATTATCTTCTTCTTCGCCCGCCGTGTTCTCGAATGGGGGGCAGACAAACCTCTAATTGGTGGCTTCTTTACCTGGTGTCTTAAAAAAGGTCACAGTGGTGGGCAAAAACTTGAAAAAGCTGCCGGAGATAAGGGGGTCTTCTGGGCCCTCCTCCTCTTTGTGGGAATTCCACTTCCAGGAACAGGAGCCTGGACTGGTACCCTAGCAGCATCTATCCTAGATTGGGACTTTAAACGTAGTGTTATTGCCGTTATGCTGGGGGTTATCCTTGCAGGTATCATCATGGGAACACTCTCTCTTCTACTTGGTGTAAATACCTTCGCTCATTAATTACTTTGTTAACGTCTGGGGCATGCTCAGATGTTTTTTAATAACAACAAAAAAGAAGTTACGATTCATTTACGTAACTTCTTTCTTTTTATCTAGCAACTAGAATTAGTTGTTAAGTGCTGCTGCCATTGTAGCTGCAACTTCTGATTCAAAGTCGTTAGATGCTTTTTCGATACCTTCACCAACTTCAAAGCGAACGAATTCTACTACTGAAGCGTTTACTGATTCAAGGTAAGCTTCAACTGTTTTGCTGTCGTCCATGATGTAAACTTGAGCAAGAAGAGTGTAAGCTTGGTCAACTTTAGTGTTGTCAAGCAAGAAGCGGTCCATTTTACCTGGGATGATTTTATCCCAGATTTTTTCTGGTTTACCTTCAGCAGCCAACTCAGCTTTGATATCTTCTTCAGCTTGAGCAAGAACAGCATCAGTCAATTGAGCTTTAGAACCATATTTAAGGTGTGGAAGAGCTGGTTTGTTAACCATTGCACGGCTTTCGTTATCTTGATCGATAGCGTGGTTAAGTTGTGCCAATTCATCTTTAACAAATTGTTCATCCAATTCAGTGTATGAAAGAACAGTTGGTTTCATCGCTGCGATGTGCATTGAAATTTGTTTTGCAAGAGCATCATCTCCACCTTCGATAACTGAAACAACACCGATACGTCCACCGTTATGTTGGTAAGCTCCGAAGTGTTGTGCATCAGTTTTCTCAACAACTGCAAAACGACGGAATGAAATCTTTTCACCGATAGTAGCTGTAGCAGTTACGTATGCAGCTTCAAGAGTTTCACCTGAAGGCATAGTCAATGCAAGTGCTTCTTCGTTGTTAGCTGGTTTACCTTCAGCAATTACTTTAGCTGTTTCGTTTACCAACTCAACGAATTGAGCGTTTTTCGCAACGAAGTCAGTTTCAGCGTTAACTTCAACAACTGCTGCAACGTTACCGTTAACGTAAACACCAGTCAAACCTTCAGCTGCAACACGGTCAGCTTTCTTAGCTGCTTTAGCCATACCTTTTTCGCGAAGCAATTCAATCGCTTTTTCGATATCACCTTCCACTTCAACCAATGCTTTTTTAGCGTCCATGACACCAGCACCAGATTTTTCACGCAATTCTTTAACAAGTTTAGCTGTAATTTCTGCCATTTTGTTTTTCTCCAAATTTATTTTATCAAACTAAGGGGCAGGGCTGAGCCCCGCCCCTTAGGTGTTTGTCGTATCTTAAGTGGGCATATAGCCCTAACCAATCTTAAAGATTAGTTGTTGTCACCTTCGACAACTTCAACGATTTCTTCGATTGAATCAGCTGCAGCTGCTTCTTGGAAATCTGCAGAAGCATCTTCACCTTGGTTACCTTCGATGATAGCATCAGCCATTTTTGAAGTGATCAATTTAACGGCACGGATAGCGTCATCGTTAGCTGGGATGATTACATCGATCTCATCTGGATCAGCGTTTGTATCAACCATCGCTACAACTGGGATACCAAGTTTTTTAGCTTCTTTAACAGCGATTTGTTCTTTGTGTGGGTCAACGATGTAGATTACATCTGGAATGCGAGGCATATCTTCGATACCACCCAAGAATTTTTCAAGACGTGCACGTTGTTTGTTAAGAAGTGCAACTTCTTTCTTAGGAAGAACTTCGAAAGTTCCATCAGCTTCCATTTGTTTGATTTCTTTCAAACGAGCGATACGTTTTTGGATAGTATCCCAGTTTGTAAGAGTACCACCCAACCAACGGTGGTTGATGTAGTATTGACCAGCACGAGTTGCTTCTTCAGCTACTGCTTCAGCTGCTTGTTTTTTAGTACCAACGAACAAGATTACTGCATCGTTAGCTGCTGCTTCACGAACGAATTCGTAAGCTGTATCAGCCATTTTTACAGTTTGTTGCAAGTCAATAACGTGGATTCCGTTACGTTCTGTGAAGATGTACTTAGCCATCTTAGGATTCCAGCGACGAGTTTGGTGACCGAAGTGAACACCAGCCTCAAGAAGTTGTTTCATTGAAATTACTGCCATGAGTATTTCTCCTTAAAAATTGTTTTTTCCTCTTCTAAGCTTTAGACTTGCAGTCCCACCCTGCGGCAACAAGACCACAATCGGCTTAGAATGAGTATTTGTCACTTTACGCAACTATAATAGTTTATCAAAAAAAGTGACATTTGACAAGCTCTAAAATCAGTCTGACCATTAGAAAAATCCCCCTCTCATTAAAATTGCAATCGTTTTCTTTGAGGTTGATGAGTATTTCGTTTATAATTAGGCTATTAAAAATAGAGGAGGACATTATTTTGTCATTAGTCGGAAAAGAAATTATTGAATTTTCAGCACAGGCTTATCACAACGGGGAATTCATTACTGTTACAGATGAAGATGTTAAAGGTAAATGGGCGGTCTTCTGCTTCTATCCTGCAGATTTTTCATTTGTCTGCCCAACTGAACTCGGTGACCTTCAAGAACAATATGAAGCTCTTAAATCTCTTGGTGTAGAGGTTTACTCTGTCTCTACCGATACTCACTTTGTTCACAAAGCTTGGCATGATGACTCAGATGTTGTTGGAACTATTACTTATCCTATGATTGGGGATCCTTCACACCACATCTCACAAGGTTTTGATGTTCTTGGACAAGATGGTCTCGCACAACGTGGTACATTCATTATTGATCCAGATGGTGTTATCCAAATGATGGAAATTAACGCTGATGGTATTGGACGCGATGCAAGTACTCTTGTTGATAAAGTCCGTGCTGCTCAATATATTCGTCAACATCCAGGTGAAGTTTGTCCAGCCAAATGGAAAGAAGGAGCTGAAACACTTACTCCTAGCTTAGATCTTGTAGGTAAAATTTAACAACCAGGGGGTATCCATGGTCTTAGATAAAGAAATCAAGACACAATTAGCGCAGTATTTAAATTTACTAGAATCTGATATTGTATTACAAACAGATTTAGGGGATGATGATAATTCTCGTAAAGTAAAAGAATTTCTAGACGAGATTGTTACTATGTCTGACCGCATTAGTCTTGAATCAACACATTTAAAACGTCAACCTAGTTTTGGTATTGCACAAAAAGGGCAAAAAAGTCGTGTTATTTTCTCAGGCTTACCAATGGGCCACGAATTCACATCTTTCATTTTAGCTCTCTTGCAAGTTTCTGGTCGTCCACCTAAAGTTGATGAGGATATTATCGAACGTATCAAGAAGATTGATAAAACCATCGATTTAGAAACTTATGTTTCACTAACCTGTCACAATTGTCCAGACGTTGTTCAAGCCTTTAATATAATGGCTGTTTTAAACCCCAATATCACCCACACCATGATTGAAGGTGGTATGTATCAAGATGAGGTCAAAGCCAAAGGTATCATGTCTGTTCCTACGGTTTACAAAGACCAAGAAGAATTTACGTCTGGTCGTGCAACCATTGAACAGCTTGTAGAAAAATTGGACGGCCCACTTGATGCTGAGGCTTTCGCTGATAAAGGTGTCTATGATGTCTTGGTTATTGGTGGTGGTCCTGCTGGAAACAGTGCTGCAATTTACGCTGCTCGTAAAGGGCTTAAAACTGGGCTTTTAGCAGAAACTTTTGGTGGACAAGTTATCGAGACAGTTGGTATTGAGAACATGATTGGTACGCTATATACAGAAGGTCCTAAGTTAATGGCCCAAGTTGAAGAGCATACAAAATCTTACAATGTTGATATCATCAAAAGTCAATTAGCTACTGGCATTGAGAAGAAAGAACTTATTGAAGTCACACTAGCTAACGGTGCCGTTCTACAGGCTAAAACTGCTATCCTAGCACTAGGAGCCAAATGGCGTAATATCAACGTTCCTGGCGAGGAAGAATTCCGCAATAAAGGGGTTACTTACTGTCCACACTGCGATGGTCCTCTATTTGAAGGAAAAGATGTTGCTGTTATCGGTGGTGGTAACTCAGGTTTGGAAGCTGCTTTGGATTTAGCGGGTATTACTAAACACGTTACAGTCTTAGAGTTCTTGCCTGAATTAAAGGCAGATCAAGTCTTACAAGAACGAGCTGCTAAAACTGATAATCTAACCATTCTTAAGAACGTTGCAACCAAAGAAATTCTTGGTCAAGATCATGTGACTGGTTTGAGTTACGTTGAGCGTGATACAAACGAAGAAAAACATCTTGATCTTGAAGGTGTCTTTGTCCAAATTGGTCTTGTACCAAGTACTGCTTGGCTCAAAGACAGTGGTATTGAACTCAATGAACGCCAAGAAATTATCGTTGATAAATTTGGTTCAACAAATATCCCTGGTATTTTTGCCGCAGGTGACTGTACTGACAGCGCCTACAAACAAATCATTATTTCCATGGGATCTGGTGCTACAGCTGCTATCGGAGCCTTTGATTACTTGATTAGACAATAATCAAAACATACGTGTTAGTAATCTATCTACAACAATTACAAGAAACATAAAGAGGTTGAATGTCTTTCAGCCTCTTTATGTTTCTTGTAAATAGGCAGTTTGAACAATCAACCAACCAATTTGATGAAAGAGACTTGACGAATCTTTGTTTTTTCGATAGAATGGTATCTGTTATGGCGGTATAGCCAAGTGGTAAGGCACGGCTCTGCAAAAGCTTGATCGTCGGTTCAAATCCGTCTACCGCCTTCATAATACGAGGACACCTTAGGGTGTCTTTTTTCATTGTTGCATATAAAAATACCCGAAGCTAGATACCTCGGGTATTCGTTATTCTTATTTAATGGCTTCAACCAAAGCCTCCGCTTGAGTCTGAAGGCTTTCAAGAACTTCTGCTGTTGCTACGAATTTTCCATCCACCCAGGCTGTATCATTTACACGTGTCGCTGTAAAATCACCAACCACTTGGGTACGGATAAATGGTAACAATTCTTTGTAGACATCAAAAAGTTGATTGTGACCACCATTAGCAACTGATGACACGGTTACAATCTTATCTTGAAGAGCTGATGGTCCTGAAGGAGCTGATAGGTCAAGGGCGCGGCTCAACCAGTCAAGCAAATTTTTCACTGGCTCAGGAATTGAAAAATTTTAAACCGGTGAGAAAATCCAGATTGCATCTGCTGCCAAGACCTGCTCTCGAACTTCTGCCAAAATAGGAAGAACCGGACTTTCTAAATCCTGATTAAAAACAGGTACTTGACTATAGTCAAGATAAGAAACATTAGCTTTATCAGCTAGCATTTTCTCAGCTTCTTTTGCTAATTGGTGGTTAAATGATCCCTTACGAAGGGACCCAACGATAAATAGAATGTTTTTCATGATACATTTCCTTTGTATTTCTAACAATTAATAATTAATACTACATAGTAATATATGTGATTTCATTAGAAATATAAAGAAATATACTCAGACATTCTTAAATTTTTTCAGTAGCTCTACCAACTGTACCTGCTCTTCAGATGTCAGAACGGAAAAAGTCTCCTCAATAGCTCGCTGATGTGGGGGGATTGCTGCTTGAATAATACGACGTCCCTCATCCGTCAAATCAACCTCGAAAGCACGCTTATCTGTTTGGCAGGCTTCTCGCGTCAGCCAGCCTTTTTTCTCCATATTTTTAATGACGACAGTCATATTACCGGAGGTAGCAAGCATGCGATCAATTAATTCGCCAATCTTCATACGTCCTTTGGCATTTAGCACGTCCATGACTCCAAATTGAGTTGGTGTCAAATTAAATTCTTTAAAGGTCTCAGAAACCTTGGCATCGATGGTACGAAAAGCCTTACGCATAACTACCATACTTTTTACAGCCATATTTTTATCTAAGTCGCTCATTTCTAGTCCTTTCCAAATAGATGCTGTTTTTATTACTCTACCACAGTTTTTCTAAAAGTGGTATATGAAAATGAAAAAATAAGAAAAAAGAGTCCTTAGATATCTAACCAATACCTCAGAACTCTTTCATTTCTAACTATTACGATTCCAAAAAAGGGCTAATAAGATAACAGCACCTAGCACCGAAGGGACTATAGCAGTATCTGCTAACATCGGTCCCCAATTTCCAAAAAGAAGCTGACCAACAAAAGCACCTAGCCATCCAACAAAGGTCTTGCCAATACAGCCCATACGTTCACCCCTATTTGATATAGCAGAAGCAATAAGGCCAATTAGAAAACCAACTATCATACTTCCAATCATGATAAATTCTCCATCATACTTAGATTACCCAATCCCCATTTCGGAAGATTGGTACACGACTACCATCTTGGCGGATACCATCAATATCCATTTGATTTGAACCAATCATAAAATCTACGTGTACATCAGAACGATTAAGACCAGCTTCCTTAAGCTCCTCTTCTGTCATGTCTGCACCTCCCTCAACACTGGTAGCATAGGCTGCTCCAATAGCTAGGTGGTTGGATGCATTCTCATCAAAAAGAGTGTTAAAGAAAGTGATTCCTGACTGTGAAATAGGACTTGGATCTGGTACCAAAGCACATTCACCTAGAGCACGCGCCCCATTATTGTTGAAGACGAGATTCTTCATCACCTCATCGCCCTGGTCCGCTGTGATATCTACAATTTCACCGTCTTTGAAGGTTACCTTGATTCCCTCAATAATATTGCCATTGTAACTTAGAGGCTTTGTACTTGAGACATAGCCATCTGCACGACGAAAATCTGGTGCCGTAAAGACTTCTTCTGTTGGCATATTAGGAAGGAAGCCTTCACCTTGCGCATTGATGGCACCTGCAGACTCCCAAACGTGATTTTTAGGCAATCCTAGAGTCAAATCTGTTCCAGGTGCTTGGTAATGCAAGGCTGAGAATTGTGCCTCATTGAGTAGGCGTGCTTTAGCATCCAAACGGTCAGCATGTTCCTTCCAAGCACGTACAGGATCCTCTTCATAAACACGACAGGTCTTGAAAATTTGGTCCCAAAGTAAATCTACAGCTTCCTCATCACTCGAAGCATCAGGAAAGACCTTCTTAGCCCATTCCTTACCAGCTGCAGCAGCTACAGTCCAACTAACCTTATTAGACTGAGTTGCCACCTGCATAGGTTTAAAGGCCACTCCAGTAGCTTTAGCATGGGCAGATAAACGTTCAGGAGCTACACCATTAAGGGCACCTGGATCTGATGAGCGAACACCTAAGCGACTTGCCTTTTTAGCCAACAAATATTCCATCTCAGCTTTTTTATAGGCAGGAACCTCTTCGATGCGGTCCATATCAGCATGCAAGAAGCGCTCGCGATTAATAATATCATCTGACCATTGAACGATTACCTCAGCTGCTCCTAAAGTATAGGCTTCTTTTACTAAGAGGTGAGCTAGCTCTGCTTGTTCTACATCAATGCTCAAGGCCACTGTGTGACCAGGTTGCACATTAATCCCATTAGCAACCAGTAATTTAGCATATTTCTCAAGATTTTCTTTAAAATTTGGTAAAACCATGATTAACTCCTTGAAACTATATTTTTCTATCAGTATACCATAAGACGAAGAAAAAGGTTTCTTCTCAGCTTTAGCTTGTTAGCATCACATGCAGACCCCTAAACAAAAAGAGAACGGAGACTGACTCCATTCTCTCAAAGTTGATGACGATTCTCTTTAGCTATTAAAAGAAATCATCAAAAAGACTTAATTGATTATCTTCTGGCATATTTCCTAGGATTCCCATTTCATCCAATTTTTCAACCAAGGTTGATGATAAACCTCCTCGTTTACGCAATTCTGTTTTGGAAAGGAACTCCCCTTCTTCACGCGCAGCAACCACTTGCTTAGCAACGTTCTCACCCAAACCTTCAAGTGCAATAAACGGTGGAATCAAGGTATCTCCTTCAATCAGAAATTCAGTTGCCTGACTCTTATAAAGATCTAACTGGCCAAAGGTAAAGCCACGTTCTAACATTTCATTAACAATCTCAAGCGTCGTAAATAAGTCATTTTCAACATTAGTCGCTTCATTTCGTTGGCGCTTCTCCTTAATATCTTCCATTCGAGCTTTAACAGCATCAAGACCCGCAGACATCGTTTTAAGCTCGAATGCTTTAGCTCGAATTGAAAAGTAGGCACAATAGTAATAAATAGGATGGTGCACTTTGAAATAAGCTACACGCAGGGCCATCATAACGTAGGCTGCCGCATGGGCTTTAGGGAACATGTATTTGATTTTACCACAAGATTCAATATACCAGTCTGGAACATTATTTTCACGCATGGCTTGAATATAGCCATTTCGCTCTTCTTCAGAAATTTTCAACCACATTCCCTTACGCACACGTTCCATAATGGTGAATGCCATCTTAGGATCTAATCCCGCATGCATTAGGTATACCATGATATCGTCACGACAACCGATAACGGTTTTCAGAGTGGCAATACCTTCCTTGATCAAATCTTGTGCATTACCCAACCAAACGTCTGTACCATGGGACAAACCAGATAACTGTAAGAGTTCCGCAAAAGTCGTCGGATGCGTCTCGTCTACCATACCACGAACAAAGTTAGTCCCAAACTCAGGGATTCCTAACATTCCCGTTGGTGTCCCAATCTGTTCAGGTGTTACCCCTAAAATATCAGTCCCTGAAAAAAGTTTCATTACATCTGGGTCATCTGCTCGAATATCTTTTGGATCAATTCCTGATAAATCCTGCAACTTACGAATCATAGTCGGATCATCATGTCCCAGAATATCAAGTTTCAACACGTTCTCATCAATATCGTGGAAGTTAAAGTGAGTCGTCTGCCAGGCAGCCGTTACATCATCAGCCGGATATTGAACAGGTGTGAAATCATAGACATCCATATAATTTGGAATAACAACGATACCTCCCGGGTGCTGACCTGTGTTTCGCTTAACACCAGCAGCCCCCATGGCCAGACGATCGACCTCGGCATCACGGTAAAACTTATTGTAGTCACGTTCGTAACCTTTGACAAAACCATAAGCCGTCCTATCTGCAACAGTACCTACTGTTCCAGCACGAAAAGCATATTGCTCTCCAAAAATATCACGAACATCCAAGTGGGCTGATGGTTGATCATCACCGGAAAAGTTCAAATCGATATCCGGAACCTTATCCCCATCAAAACCTAGGAAAGTCTCGAAAGGAATATCCTGACCATCTTTTTTATACTCCGTTCCACATTCCGAACACTCCTTATCAGGCAAATCGAAGCCAGATCCATAAGAACCATCTGTAATGAACTCTGAGTGTTGACATTTAGGACATAAATAGTGTGGCGGCATCGGATTAACCTCAGTAATTCCAATCATCGTCGCAACAAAACTAGAACCAACAGATCCACGCGAACCAACTAGGTACCCACGTTCATTTGAACGGTTAACCAGCATCTGCGAAGCCAGGTAAATTACGGCAAAACCATTACCAAGAATTGAGGACAACTCTTTCTCAATTCGCAGATCAATAATATCAGGCAAAGGATTACCATAGAGCTCAAACGCTCTAGCATATGTCATCTCCGCAACCTGTTCTTCCGCACGATCAATGAAAGGTGTGTACAAGTCTTTTTTGACAACCTCGACCTCTTCAATTTGTTCTGCCATAGCCTGCGTATTAGTTACAACAATTTCATAGGCTAAGTCTTTTCCCAAAAAGGCAAAGTCATCTAGCATCTCATTCGTTGTTCTAAAATGCGCTTCAGGTAAAGGAGCAGGTTTCGCATTTTCTCCCTTACCGATTGGCCTATTAATCATTGCTCCTTGTCCCAAAGCACGAACAATGATTTCACGATAAATCGCATCCTCAGGATTGATATAATGTACATTTCCTGTAGCAAGCACAGGCTTGTCCAGACGATTAGCAACTTCAATCAGATCTCGAATCAGTTGTTCTGTAGCCACCTCATCCTTAATTAAGTCCTTCGCAATCAATGGTGCATAAATCGCTGGTGGCATAACTTCAATAAAGTCATAATATTTAGCAACTTCAACCGCCTTGTCAATACCGTGAGACAGGAGCGTATCAAAAACCTCACCATCAGCACAAGCAGAACCTACAATGATTCCCTCACGATACTCATCTAAGACCGTACGAGGAATACGTGCTACCCCCTCAAAGTATGAGACGTTTGATAAACTTACCAACTTAAAGATATTCTTCAAGCCAGTTTGATTCTGAACATACAGCGTCGCATGTTTAACACGAGACTTTTTATACGAATCTTCAGAAACCAAATCCGTGTTCAACTGTTCCAAATTAGTCAAACCGTGCTTATCAAACACATCTTTTATGAAGATAAACAACAAACGGCCCGTTGCTTCCGCATCATAATTGGCCATGTGGTGGTGATCCAAAGCCACACCAAACCGCTTCGTCAAAGGACCCAAACCATGACGCTTATACTCAGGATAAAGATTTCGTGCAAATTCTAAAGTATCAATAACTGGTTGTGAAATTGTTGGTAACTGATGTCTTTCATAATTGGCATTCATAAAACCAACGTCAAAAGTCGCATTATGGGCTACTAGCACAGTTCCTTGACAGAATTCTTGAAACTCCTGTAAAACTTGGACTAAAGGTTTAGCACCTTTTACATGATTATCAGTAATACCTGTCAACTCAGTAGTAAAAGCAGAAAGAGGATGCCCTGGGTCTATAAATTCATCAAATTGCTCAATAATATTACCTTTATGCATTTTTGATGCCGCAATCTGAATCAAATCATTATGAACAGCAGACAAGCCCGTTGTCTCAACGTCAAATACAACATAAGTAGCTTCTTTTAATTCCAAATTCTGGGAATTATAAACAATAGGAACTTTATCCTCAACAAGATTGGCTTCAAGACCAAAAATAGCTTTAATACCAGCTTTCTTAGCCCTATGGTAGCCATGAGGAAAACTCTGAACATTAGCGTGATCAGCTATAGCAACAGCTGGATGCCCCCAAGAAGCAGCAGTATCAATAAGCTCTTCCACAGTTGGCATGGCATCCATAGTCGACATGTTAGTATGTGCATGAAATTCCACACGCTTTTGTCCCTCAGGCATCAAATCCTTGCGAGGTGTGTGCGAAATCTCTTTGATATCTTGTACATTCATTGTCAGACTATGAGTGAAAGGATTATTCTCAATACGACCGCGAACTCTTACCCAGTTCCCCTTTTTTATCATATCGAACTTAGCAAGCTCATCACTATCTTTGACCCAGCGCTGCATTGCAAAACTAGAGGTATAATCAGTTACCTTGAAATTAATAATAATTCGACCCGTCTTAGTTTCACGTTGCTCTACATCAAAAATATATCCTTCAAAAACAACACGATTCTCTTCAGAATTAATATCAACCATTGGCGTTATTTCAGCCTTATCAAAACTAGCTTGACGTTGACTTTGTTTCTCAGCAAAATTTTGGGCCGGTTCATTCACAGGTCTCGGTGCTGGAGCACTCTCAAGAATAGATTGAAGAGCCTGTCTTGCCTGAGATTCAGCTTGTTCTTGCAAAGAAACCTTGTTTGTTTCGTAAGCCTCTTCTATAGAAGATGACGCTTCCTTATCTTCAAGAACAGAAATTGATACGTCAGATAAACCAACTTGAGAAAGAGATTTAGAAATCAAAGAAATAAATCTATCCTGTAAATTTTCTTTAATAATATGCGCTGGAGCCTTAACACAAATACTATTATTTGAAATTTCAACCTTTAGATTTGAGAATAAAGAATAAATAGAAAAGTGAGAAACTTTTAAACCATCTAAGGCATGTGAAAAATAATCTCCAAGTAAAGAATCATCGCAAGAAGTAGAAAGTAAACGAATCTCAAAAGAAGCTTTAGCACCTAAAGAATCGAAGGAAGAATGAAGTAAACTATCAAAAAGCACAAAAGACTCATAAGAAAGAACACTAGGGAAAGAAAAAACAAAAAACCACTGCCGTTTTGATTTAAATAGTTTTACAGTTTCGATAGAACCATCTTTAATTTCTTTAAAAGCATCGTGTTCCTCAGGAAAACGAATTTGTTTTAAGAGAAGCTGAAAATTATCAGACATAAAAAATAAACTCCTATAGACAAAAAAACACTCCTAAAGGAGTGTAACTTATACCGGCGGCCGGGGTCGAACCGGCACGTCCTTGCGGACACTGGATTTTGAGTCCAGCGCGTCTGCCAATTCCGCCACGCCGGCAAAGTATAACTGGGGTAGCTGGATTCGAACCAACGCATGAGGGAGTCAAAGTCCCTTGCCTT
>NZ_LSIW01000050.1:0-283 GCF_001556435.1 Streptococcus sp. CCH5-D3 | reverse complement strand
CCAACGCATGAGGGAGTCAAAGTCCCTTGCCTTACCGCTTGGCTATACCCCAAAAATATAGGCGAATGAGGGGAATCGAACCCCCGAATGTCAGAGCCACAATCTGATGTGTTAACCACTTCACCACATTCGCCACTTTACTAACACGGGCAGTAGGAATTGAACCCACACTGAAGGTTTTGGAGACCTTAGTTCTACCTTTAAACTATGCCCGTAACTATGGAAGGGGAGGGATTCGAACCCCCGAACCCGAAGGAGCGGATTTACAGTCCGCCGCGTTTAG
>NZ_LSIW01000005.1:0-228 GCF_001556435.1 Streptococcus sp. CCH5-D3 | reverse complement strand
CTAAAGACCCAGTTGAAGTCACAGCAGAACCAGGATCAACCGTTGCGTTGTTCGACAAAGACGGCAACAAGATTGGTGAAGCCACAGCTGATGAAAATGGTAAAGCTACAATCACACCAACGAAAGATATTCCAGAAGGTAATGTGACAGCGAAAGCGACAGATGCGGCAGGTAACACATCAGACGCAAGTGAACCAAAAGTTGCGACAGACACAACAGCTCCAGCTA
>NZ_LSIW01000049.1:0-279 GCF_001556435.1 Streptococcus sp. CCH5-D3 | reverse complement strand
TATTACCGTTACCACTACCAGCTGCCACTGGTTTCACTGGCGCATAACGACGCACGCCAGAGTATGATTTGTAGCTAATCCATTGGTAGCCGTCAGCTGTCACGACTTGATCGTAAAGAACGCTGTCTCCTGGATTTACATAAAATTCAGCCTTGGCAGACACCTTAGGTTGATTCTTAATCTCTGTACGTCCCTTGTAGACATAAGTTCCTTGACTTGGAAGGTCGCTGTCTGTAGTTGTAGCTGGTTGGCTCACCAAACTAGTATTGACAGCTGCTC
>NZ_LSIW01000048.1:0-282 GCF_001556435.1 Streptococcus sp. CCH5-D3 | reverse complement strand
GGATATCTGTTGATGTTGTTGGTTCAGCAGTTGGAGTAACTGGAGTTACTGTTGGTGTGTAGGTTGCTGAGGCTTTGGTTCCGTTTTTATCTTCACGAACCACTGTTACAGCTGGTGCAGTTCCTACGAATGATTTTTCTGGTACGAAAGTTACTGTACCATCTGGAGCAACGGTGTAAGTTCCTTCACCATCGACAGTCTTCGTAGTTGAGCCATCTTCGAAGGTTGCTGGAGTATCTTCATCGATTGGAACATTTGGATTTCCTTCGGTGAAGGTTGGTT
>NZ_LSIW01000047.1:0-378 GCF_001556435.1 Streptococcus sp. CCH5-D3 | reverse complement strand
TGTCAGTGATGGAACGGATATTTATTATCGAGAGTAGAAGACTAGTCATTTTATTAAATCACAGAAAGAGTCGCTTTTCATTAGCGACTCTTTTAAAATACTTCAAAAGGTAGATTATTTCTGCATAATCTTTTAGATGTGGTTCTTTATTAAAAAAATTATTTTGATTTTTTTTAGATTTAACTTTTCTGACATACTAAAATTGTAAAGTAGGAGGTTAACTATATGATAAATGTTCTTTTTTAGTGAATAGGTTAGTCTATGAACTTGACCAATTTGATACGGAATAGTTCTATTAATTATTGAATTAAATTAAGAAAGGTATAAAAAAATGAAAACTGTAAAAAAATATATTAATAAACAAATCATGACAATAGT
>NZ_LSIW01000046.1:0-674 GCF_001556435.1 Streptococcus sp. CCH5-D3 | reverse complement strand
AATCATAACCACCCGTCTAACGGGTGGTTTGATCAAGGGCTATAAGCCCATAATACCAGCCAGCGCCTAAAGACGCTGGCTTTCACTTTGTTCAAGCCTTATTGCTTTTGACTCGTCACAAGCCTCTCAAAGAGGCATTCGCATTACTTACCATTATCCCTGAAGGGATTTTCATATTCTTTTACGCTTAATTTGTCCAAAGCGATATCATGCTTCTCTTGTTCCTGAATATATTTCTTAATTGTGGCTTCATTAAGTCCTACCGTACTTACATAATAACCTTCTGCCCAAAAATGTCTGTTACCAAATTTATATTTTAAATTGGCGTGTTTATCAAACATCATCAATGCACTTTTACCTTTTAAATATCCCATAAAACTAGCTACACTCATTCGTGGTGGAATACTTACTAGCATATGAACATGATCTGGCATTAAGTGGCCTTCTATTATTTCAACGCCTTTATATTGGCATAGTCTATGAAAAATCTCTCCCAGACTACTCCTATATTGATTATAGATTATTTTTCGTCTATACTTAGGTGTAAATACAATGTGGTACTTACACATCCATTTTGTATGTGATAAACTGTGAGCTTTTTGCGCCATAGTCTTAACTCCTTTCGTTTTACAATTGGCTTGAACACCTATATTGTAACTCGTTTGGAGTTTTTT
>NZ_LSIW01000045.1:0-240 GCF_001556435.1 Streptococcus sp. CCH5-D3 | reverse complement strand
AATCGTCCTAAGACTATCACAACAACTGATGGTAAAGTTTACGAATTGGTACCAGCAGGTAACTACACTGTAGGTAAAGTTGATGGACAAGGTCACCTTGAGTCATCAGACGCTACAACAGGTAAAGTTATCGAAGGACGTAAAGATGTTACTTACATCTACAAACTTAAAGAACAACCAGCACAACCTAAGGGTAATGTTTACGTTCACTATGTGGATGAAAATGGTAACACTATCAAA
>NZ_LSIW01000044.1:0-674 GCF_001556435.1 Streptococcus sp. CCH5-D3 | reverse complement strand
AATAAAATGACTAGTCTTCTACTCTCGATAATAAATATCCGTTCCATCACTGACATGATTTTTACTCCAAAAAATTGACTCTCTTCCATCTTGTCCCGACGGAGTAAATGCAATTGGTGTCTCACTAATACCTTCTGATGTTTTTGTAACAGCTGTAAGCTTTTCTCCTTGGACGACAAATTTATCAAAAACTACATCACCCGCAGGATTACCATTCACTTGGGTCAAGCCATTGGCATCGAAAGTAATACTATTACCTTGTGCATTTCTCCAAGATCCTTTAACACTTGAAAAATTACCTGTTTGAATTTCTTGGATGTTCATACCACTAGATTCCGATTGAGTTTGTTTCTCACCTTCTATTCGTTCCGTATAATCAAGAGCAATCCATCCTTGACCAGACTGTAGTTTCCCCCAAGTGTAACCTTCTGCACTTGTTGTTTCCGAAATAGTGTGAATACCTTGAGAAATCTTGCCCAAAGACTGAGACTTCGCACTCGGTTCTTTGCGTATTTCCAAATCCGATATTTGCACACGAACCTGAAAACCAGTTTCTGACTTAATATCCTCACTTTGACTAGAAGATTTCATATCACTTTCTTTTGAAGAAGTCGTTGAACCTTTATCAATTGCTTCCCACTTTAAGTTTTTGAGATTCAAAGCCGTAGACGAAA
>NZ_LSIW01000043.1:0-435 GCF_001556435.1 Streptococcus sp. CCH5-D3 | reverse complement strand
TTAAGGTTCAAGCAGCTGATACAAATGGTACAAGAGTAGAAACAACTTACACACCGAAGATCACTCCAGTTGTCCCAACTGCTGATCCTGCAACATCTACAGACATCCAAGGTCAAACTCAAACAGGTACACCAAGCTTCACACCTGGTAACCCTGCAATCCCAATGGATGATGATGTACCAGCAACCTTTGAAGATGGCTCAACAACTAAAGTTATTCCAGGAGAAGGTACTTACACTGTCGCTCCTGATGGCACAGTAACCTTCGTCCCAGAAAAATCATTCACAGGAGAAGGTACAGGTGTAACCGTTAAACGTGTAGATAAGAATGGGACACCAGCTACAGCTAAGTACACACCAACTGTGACACCAGTAACTCCAACAGCGACACCAGTTGAAACAACAGGTAAACAAGGTCAAACCCAAACAGGTAAGC
>NZ_LSIW01000042.1:0-244 GCF_001556435.1 Streptococcus sp. CCH5-D3 | reverse complement strand
CTGATTCAGGGAGATTTGGTTTATCCGCTGGCTTAGCAACCGGTTTAACTTCTGGCTTAGCCTCTGCCTTGGCTGCTGCAATATCAACATAACGACGAGCACCACTCGCTGTCACGTATGAGAGCCATTGACGGCCATCGGCTGTCAAAACCTTATCATAGTTAACAGTCATGCCTTTGTCATAATAGGCTAATTCTGGGCTTGAAACTTTAGCTTCTGCCTTGATTGACGCACGACCTGTGAA
>NZ_LSIW01000041.1:0-23602 GCF_001556435.1 Streptococcus sp. CCH5-D3 | reverse complement strand
GTCGAATCGCGAGCAACTTCGAACAAGTGCAAATAGGTTCAGGATGACCCCTACCTCGGCGAAAAATATCGCCTACCCTGAGCAGAGCGTGTTTCAGGCATTGATAGATATAAGCTAGTCCTGTAATCCATCACGGTGAAAGCATCATTTTTGAGCAGAGCATACTGTCTGAAAGCTACTCTTAACGCTCATCCTTTATCTATAAAAGAACGGTTATACCCTTTTGAGAGCATACAAAAGCCCCTGAGGGCAGACCCTAGGGATGCTTTCATTCTTATATATACGTCATTAGTATAGGCTAATTTGATTTAAATTGCAAGAGAAATAACATTTTACCAAAAAATCGGTGGGTATTTTACAATTTTTGCATATAATAGAGCTAAAAAGCAACTGGTTTTAAGAATTCTTATCTAAAACATTCGGAAATTCCCCTTAACCGTAGCGGAAAGTTGTTTTCTTCTCCTATTTATAATAGACTATCACTAACATTAGATGAAAAGGTGACTCTATGACTATAAATCAACTGCTTCAAAAGCTGGAGCCTACTAGCCCTATCCTTCAAGCTAACTTTGGAATTGAACGCGAAAGTCTTCGTGTCGATAGACAGGGAAAATTAGCACATACGCCTCACCCTTCCTGCCTAGGAGCTCGAAGTTTCCACCCTTATATTCAAACAGATTTTTGTGAGTTTCAGATGGAACTCATCACACCAGTTGCTAAATCTACCACTGAGGCTCGTCGATTTCTTGGAGCCATTACCGATGTAGCTGGACGTTCCATCAGTAAAGATGAACTTCTCTGGCCCTTGTCCATGCCTCCTCGTATCAACGCCCAAGAAATCCAAATTGCCCAACTGGAAAATGAATTTGAACGCCATTATCGTAACTACTTGGCCGAAAAATACGGAACTAAACTACAAGCCATCTCAGGTATCCACTATAATATGGAACTAGGGAAAGATTTGGTTGAGGCCCTATTCCAAGAAAGTGACCAGATTGATATAATTGCTTTCAAAAACGCCCTCTATCTTAAGCTGGCTCAGAACTATTTGCGCTATCGTTGGGTGATTACTTATCTCTTTGGTGCTGCACCTGTTGCTGAGCAAGACTTCTTCGACCAAGAAGTGCCAGAACCCGTGCGTTCCTTCCGAAACAGCGACCATGGTTATGTCAATAAGGAAGAAATCCAAGTATCTTTTGCAAACCTAGAAGACTATGTCTCTGCCATCGAAAACTATATCGAACAAGGTGATTTGATTGCAGAAAAGGAATTTTACTCAGCTGTTCGTTTCCGTGGACAAAAGGTTAATCGTTCCTTCCTTGACAAGGGAATCACTTACCTGGAATTCCGTAACTTCGACCTCAACCCCTTTGAGCGTATCGGTATTAGCCAAACTACCATGGATACCGTACACCTACTCCTTCTAGCCTTCCTCTGGATGGATGCCCCTGAAAATGTTGATCAGGCTCTGGCTCAAGCTCACGCGCTGAATGAAAAAATTGCCCTCTCTCATCCTTTAGAACCTCTACCTTCTGAAGCTGAAACTCAGAACATTACGACAGCTCTAGACCAACTGGTGCAACATTTTGGGCTTGGTGACTATCATCAAGGTTTGGTCAAACAAGTTAAAGATGCCTTTGCAGATCCTAGTCAGACACTAGCTGCTCAACTTCTTCCTCATATCAAAGACAAGTCCCTTGCTGACTTTGCCCTTGACAAGGCTCTTGCCTATCATGATTACGACTGGACTGCCCACTATGCCCTTAAGGGTTATGAGGAGATGGAACTTTCTACCCAGATGCTGCTCTTTGATGCCATTCAAAAAGGGCTTCATTTTGAAATCCTAGATGAGCAGGATCAATTCCTTAAACTCTGGCATAAAGATCATGTTGAGTACGTCAAAAATGGTAACATGACCTCAAAAGACAACTATGTAGTTCCTCTTGCCATGGCTAATAAAACCGTGACCAAAAAAATCCTGGCTGATGCTGGCTTCCCTGTCCCTGCCGGCGATGAATTTACTAGTCTAGAACAAGGTCTAGCCTACTATCCTCTTATCAAGGGCAAGCAAATTGTGGTTAAACCAAAATCAACCAACTTCGGTCTGGGCATTTCCATTTTCCAAGAGCCTGCCAGCCTTGATAACTATAAGAAAGCCCTCGAGATTGCCTTTGCAGAAGATACAGCTGTTCTTGTTGAAGAATTTATCCCAGGAACTGAATACCGTTTCTTCATTCTGGACGGGCGTTGTGAGGCTGTTCTCCTTCGTGTCGCTGCCAATGTTGTCGGTGATGGCAAACACACCATTCGTGAATTAGTCGCTCAGAAAAATGCCAATCCATTGCGAGGCCGTGACCACCGCTCACCTCTGGAAATCATTGAGCTAGGAGACATTGAACAATTGATGTTGACTCAGCAAGGTTATGCACCTGATGATATTCTCCCAGAAGGGAAAAAGGTCAATCTCCGCCGTAACTCCAACATCTCTACGGGTGGTGACTCTATTGATGTCACTGAGACCATGGATTCATCCTATCAAGAATTAGCTGCAGCTATGGCGACTAGCATGGGGGCCTGGGCTTGCGGGGTTGACCTCATCATTCCAGATAAAACTCAGCCTGCTAGCAAGGAAAAACCTCATTGCACTTGTATCGAGCTCAACTTCAATCCCTCTATGTATATGCACACCTATTGTGCTGAAGGTCCTGGACAAGCTATCACTCCAAAAATCCTAGACAAGCTTTTTCCAGAATTGGTAGCTCTTAAACATCAAAACTAAACTGTCAACATATAAAGCACCTTTGTCAACATGTGAGATTCTGAGGTCCTAACAGTTTGAGTATTGGTTGCTGTTAGGTGTTTTCTTCCTTTCCAATTTAGACCCTTTCGTTATATTTTCTATCACTCTATTTGTTAGGCCTTAAACCTCATTTAATACTATTCCTTTGATGATTCATCAAAGAAATTTTGGCACAAAAAAGCGCCTGTCATAAGGCAACAGATGAATAACCTCAAATAGTTCTTTCAACTAGCGCGCCTTCGTTCTACCATTAAAGCACTAGGGGTGCAATATCAAATACGTTTCTATGATAGAATATCCTCGTAGGTTATTAGCCTACCTCATAAATCAAACTTTTCTTTGTACCTGGTTGACTCCGTGCTTTTTCAGGTACGACAAAAAACCAGGGACGGTCTTTCCCTGGTTTTTGTTTTCTAACTAACATCTTTTTATTTCTTTCTAACGTGTTTTGCGATATGTTTTGAATCTCTATTATATCTCAAAACATCAACAGCACAATTGATGATTTGTGTGGAAATTGTGATTAATGCAATAATCATCTCCGTTGGTTGCATGTTGCCACCTCCTTTTTCTTGTTTATACTTTTATTATTCCTTTTTTTATTCTAATCACGACTAATATTGTAAAATTGATAATAAAATTTGAGATAAGATGGACTTCCACGCGCAGGCTGGTAGTTGATTAGGTGTTTAGACAAAGATTCTTCACTTGATTCCTTCTTTTGTCTCCGACACTTAGCATAGTAGTGTTTAGACGAACGACGAGCAGCAAGCACCGTGCTTGCCAAAGTAATGAGGAACATTAGTAAAACTACCCACTTTGTTACCAACTCTAAAAACTGAATTAAATTGCTGCTGTGTTGAATCATTCTATTCAACAAATCTTTTATAAATTCTGCCATTGATGGGCTCCTTTTCTATACAAAATTATTATTCTCGATTTTATTTTTAAAAAAGAAAATTATTGAAAGCATAAAAACTTTTTAGTCTTCCATAGCATGTGTACTTTTGATTATAGCCGATTTTTTGCACACCATTTTAAAACTAACTTTAGCCAGCCTTATAAATTCTTCCATAAAAATCAGACTTTTTTGCCAACATTATTATGCTTGATTTTTTCTGTATAAAAGAAAATTGTTTAAACCATAAAATTCTCTCATGCCTACTAGTCTTTTTTATTATAAAAGATAGTCACTTTTCAATCAGTAAGATGACATTTCAAGTCTAATTGATATACCTCTTGCATTTGCATAAGTCCCCTTTCGTTTTTTGTGTGATTAAGTAGCTGATTTTTAGCACACTATATATAGTTCTGAGTAGGGAATTACAAAATAACATTTCGAATTTTGTTTTTCACTGCTTTCTCGGTGTTTAAGATCGGTTTCCTTTGCTTTAGTTCATCTCACATTGTTTATTTACAGTTTGACTGGTATAATATTCTTTGTAGGCTTAAGCAACCTACAGCATATACTTTTTTCATAACGTGTCCTCTATGACACAAAACAACAGCAATCTTTTTCTTTTTAGATTTATGCGCCTCTTCGCCTTATTAGGCCTTGGGGTTTTCATAACAACAAAAAAGGCTAGTGCATTTGCACTGGCCTTTTTGGTCCTCTTCAGATTATCTATTTTGTGGTTTATATGTGGTATAGGCTGTCCATAATATGCGCTCTAGCAACCCTTACATATGCGGATTATAGTTCATAAAGGCGCTTTTACTCTATTAGCCTTACTCTCCTGCTTCTTCCTCAGGATGCGTTTCCATGTACTGGATGTGTTGTATATAGGCATCTTGAGCCTGATTGAAAGCTTCCTGATCACTATATGGATAATCTATATAAAATATGTCCCGCCAGCCATTAAAGGTTTGGCTATTGTAAAAACCTTGAATCTTAGTCGGAAGGAAATCCTTGTTGTAACTGATCCGCAGCTTAAGCAAGGTCTTATCCTGAAACTGAGTGATGATACTGTTGGAGGTTTCTTGACCTTCCAGACTAGACCAAACGTTATTCAGAACGATGTCCTGACTATAATGGTTAGACTTAATGCGAGCCTTATCCACAGGTAGCTTTTGAGTGGCCACTAAAAGGTAGGACAGCTCCCCCTGAAAATAAGCCTCAATGGTCAAATCTCCAAGACTGGAGCCATATAACAGACCATCTTTAATAGCAATATTTGACCCAAAGAGTCTCTGACCAGCCACATCAAAGGACATCCCCTCATCCTGCCCGTAGAGCTTGATGGCATAGGCATCCCTTACACGATAGAAATTTTTAGCGACAAGAACACTATCAAGGGTTTCAGTCTTTTTTGTCTCCACCTTGGGGATTGTAGGTTTCTTGGTAAAAGCTGTCAAACCCATTAAGCACAAGATGAGAGCGAATATAATCAAGGTAAGCATTGTAGACCTGGAGACGGTCTTCAGCTTTAACTTGTTTCCATGTTTCAAGGTCTTTCAGGCCTCCTTTTTTAACAATATCAGCATAGCGCCCACCATTTAAGACATTCTTGGCATTTTTCCACTTTTTAACCATCTTGCGTCTAATCGCATTATCCGCAGGGTGACGAACATCGAGATAGGTATGGCTATTATTGAGATAGGCTGGTAGGTCAGCATTCAAGCCCTTAGACAGCCCATAGTTAGCAGAATCAGTATCGGCAATGTCAGCACCGTCTTCAATCTTATAATGCTTAGGATTAGAGTCGATGCTACCGTCTTTCCTTTTCTTGTAGACATTCCACTCAGAGACAAATCTCCCCGTATCCATATTGACAATAAACTCAATAAAACGGGAATTGCTAACTCCGTATGGGCCCATGACACTGGTCTGAGGTAGCTGAATTTTCATGTTCTGCGGATAGGTAAAGTCTCCCAAGCTTCGATTATGGTAGGAAGCACCCGTAGTGTAATCCAAATGAATCTTCTTGTCCTTGCTGTAGGCCAGAAGTTTGTCTAAATCTGTCTTGCCCTTGTAGTTGGTCCTAATATAGTCCATGGACTGCTTATCAATCCAAGACCTAAAAAGATGGAGCTTGATACCTAAGTCATCCACCCCAAGCCCTAGATCCGTCTGATAGGTCTCCATAATAGCCTCACGGAAGTAACTATAAAAAGGACTGGTTGGCTCTAGCTTCTTGGAAAATTTATAACCTGACTTCCCTAACTGGAGGAACTGGTACTTGTCCACATAAACCTGCATGTGCTCCATAACCAAATTGAGCTTGTCATGATTAGGTAGTTGAGAAGCTTGGAAAAAGGCCGTATAGGTATCTGAGCCCACTTCCTTACTTTCTTGGTCAATATCCCGTAGAACCTTGTCTAGCTGGGTCAGAGAAGTCTTCTTCATCTTACTTCTCACCTGAGCCACATAAGCCGGCTTAATGCCCTGATCCCAGTGGTCACGAGCCATAATAGCATCTGCCTTTTGTGAAATCAAGGTCAAGCGTTTCTGATAAGACGCGTCCTCCAAGGCCAGCTTTAAAGCCTTTGATGGCGTCGCTTGAACCACAGATAAATCACCGTAGATATCAGACTTTAGGACAAGATTTACCTGCATATCATAGGAATGATTGATATGGAGAACGAGGTAAATCTTCCCGTCTTCCTTCCTAACAGACAAAGCATCGAGTTGATAAGATTGGATAACCCCAGCCTGACTAAGTGCCAGTCTATCTATATTTTCCAAAGAATCCTGATAAATATAGGAAATCTCAGGGTCTTTGACCTTCTTTACCAAAGAGTGATTGCGCTGTCGATTGAAAACCACAAGACCAAGTATGAGGATTACAGCCAGGGCACTTGCCAGATACTGTAAAATTACTTTCTTCATAGTACTTCCATTATAGCATAGGAGGACAAAATATTCTGAAAAGGATTGGCAAACGTTGAAAACAAATGAAAAAAACAGGCCGACTAAGACCTGTTTGAATGAATTGTTTATAAATCGCTCAAGCGACGATGTTTGATACTAAAATCAAAATAAGCATTTTCCTGAAGTTTGTGGAATATGTCTCTGTAGGCTTTTTCGTCAAAGTGATCGCTACGATAGAGAATCTCAAAGCTCAAACCTTCGTATTCCAAGAAGGCATTAGAAGTCTTAAAACCATTACGCTTGTAGAAATCCCAACGCGCCACACGTTGCTCAGGATTGTCATTGGGTTCATCCAAGCGCTCTACTTCCAAGACCATAGAACGAGATGGTCCATAAAAGTCCACCAGTTTATCAATAATCTCACTTCCGTAGCCATGACTCCGCATTTGAGGTACGATGGCGAAGAAGCTCACATAAAAAACTTTGGCATTGTAGAGAACTGAGGCAAATCCAACAAAATCATCCTCGTCATAAAAGGCAAAGAAATGATAATCATCACGACCATCCAATTTTAAGAAGTCACTTAATGGAATACGTTCTTCTTCTGGAAAGGCCTCGTTGTTTAAGCGCTCTACCCTATCTAATTCTGGAAACTCTTTGGTAATCAATTGGCTGCGTAAAGCCATAAATTTCCCCCCTTTTTGATGCTTATACCTATAGGTCATTATAACATCTTGATAAGCAAGTGCAAGTTTCAAGGGCTAAGATAAGTCTACTGGTAAACTCCTACTGCCGTGTATAAATGCTGCTTGGCTGTCTACGACTCCTCTCTTCTTAAAAATAAAAAGACAACGACCATTTCTAGCCTTTGTCTTTTTGTGATTCATAAGCTATCGCTTATTTTTTCAATTCCCAAATTTCTTTAGCATACTCTGTAATCGTATCATCTGAAGTGAACTTATGAGATTTAGCAATATTTGCCAAGCTCATACGTGCCCACTTGTCATGATCACGATAAAGCGCATCGATTTTCTCTTGAGCTTCTACATAAGCGGTGAAATCTTCCAAGAGGAAGTACTCATCGTTGTGGGTGATGAGGGCTTCATAGATTTCAGTACCTTCAGCTTGAGCCTTTGGAATCGTACCGTTAACAAAGGTATCAACGACACGACGAACGACTGGGTTATTCTCATAAACTGCACGAGAGTAGTAATCGTGACGTGCATAGTGTTCATAAACTTCGTCCTTGTCCATACCGAAGATGACAACATTCTCATCGCCTACTTCATCCTTGATTTCAATGTTGGCACCGTCAAGTGTTGCCAAGGTGATAGCACCAGTCATCATGAATTTCATGTTTGATGTACCAGATGCTTCTTTAGAAGCCAATGAGATTTGCTCAGAGACATCAGCTGCTGGAATGATAAGTTCCGCAAGACTGACACGGTAGTTTTCTAGGAAGACAACTTTAAGTTTTCCTTGAAGGCTTTCATCATTGTTAACAAGGTTGGCAACTTCGTTGATGAGCTTAATAACTGATTTTGCGAAGTGATAACCAGGAGCAGCTTTGGCACCAAAGATGAATACACGAGGTACCATGTCTTTATCTGGATTATCTTTAAGGTCCCAATAAAGTTTGATGATATGAAGAAGGTTAAGCAATTGACGTTTGTATGCGTGAAGACGTTTAACCTGCACGTCAAAGATAGCATCTGTAGACACTTCTACGCCTGTTGTTTCCTTGATGTAGTCTGCCAAACGTTGTTTAGCAGTTTTCTTAACTTGATAGAACTGGTTCAATACTTCCTTGTCATCCAAGTAGGTTGTAAGATTTTCAAGCTCATGGATGTCGTTACGCCAACCGTTACCAATCACGTCATCAATTGCCGCTGAAAGTTCTGGCGCTGCAATTTGTGTCCAACGACGTTGAACGATACCATTTGTCTTGTTATTGAATTTTTCAGGATAAATAGTATAGAAGTCGTGAAGGGTATCTTCTTTAAGAAGTTCTGTGTGGAGTTTGGCAACCCCATTGACTGAGTGACCACCAATAATCGCCAAGTTAGCCATGTGGACTTGGTTATCCTTCACGATACGAGTGCGTTCGATAACATCTGCAGCAATACCACGTCCAGCCATTTCAGCGATGTAACGGTTATCGATTTCCAAGATGATTTGGTAAACACGTGGAAGAACACGTTTGAAGAGCTGTTGATCCCATTTTTCAAGAGCTTCTTGAAGAATAGTGTGGTTAGTGTAGCTCATTGTCTTAACAGTCGCATTCCAAGCATCTTCCCATGAAAGACCGTATTCATCAAGGAGAAGACGCATGAATTCAGCTGGTGCAACCGCAGGGTGAGTATCATTGATGTGAACAGATACCTTTTCGTGAATATCTTTCAATGGCAAGCCCATCTTAAGGTAAGACTTAATGATTGTTTGAAGACCCGCGCTTGTCATAAAGTACTCTTGAACCAAACGCAATTCTTTACCTTCAATTGTTGAATCATCTGGATAAAGAATGGCTGTAATATCTTTCACACGACGGCGAGCTTCCAAAGTTGTGTAATCCAATTCGTATTCTTCAGGAATTTCTACATCCCAAAGACGAAGGTTGTTAATCACACCATTTTGATAACCGATTTGTGGCACATCGTAAGGCACAGCACGAAGAACTTGAGCATTCTTATAAGTTGGAACAAAACGACCATCTTCGTCACTTTCAAGGACAACATCACCAAAGAGTTTTACATAGACAATATCATGGTCTTTACGTGTTTCCCAAACATTTCCTGTTGAACCAAACCAACCATCTGGTAGCTCTACTTGGTAACCATCAACAATACGTTGTTTGAAAAGTCCGTAACGGTAACGAAGACCATTACCAAAACCTGGATAACCAGTAGTTGCAAGCGAGTCCATGAAGGCAGCAGCCAAACGACCAAGACCACCGTTACCAAGTGCCATATCATGCTCAGCTTCTACTACTTCACGGAAATCGATATCAAGTTCTGCGAATCCTTCTTTAACAAGGTCAAGAATACCAAGGTTGAGGAGGTTAGTTTCCAACATACGACCTGGGAGGAATTCGATTGAGAAGTAGTAAGCAATCTTTTCTTGATTGTCTGAAAGTGCATGGTTACGTGTAATCCATGTGTCAGTGTAATATTTACGGACCAAACCAGCCAGAGCTGTAAAAATTTCCGTTGGTGTGGCCTTAGCAACTTTAATCAACTGCTCATGATGGAGCGTGTCTTTAAAGTCACGGATGAATTGTTCTTTTGTTAAATTTTCGAGTTGCATAGAAATCCTTTCTTACTACTTCCTTATCTTCAATACACTTCTTACAGAGGCATCTATTCAGATAAGAGGGAACTGGAAATTTTCCTCAAACTTCCAAACCTTGCCAATCAAGATTCGAAACAGATATTTCAAAATCTTTATTTAAAAAACTGTCAAAACAGTCAGGTTTATTAAACACGATTAGAGTTAGTCTTCTATTCAGATTTTTAGATATCTTCTCTTTCATTGCTTTATCAGCAAGATTGAGAGATGCTATCCTGACTTTTGTCAAGATTATATAGAAGCGTTTTCAAACGCTTTACACGAAGATAACTTTTCCCTTGCGAGAAAAGTTATCTTTGCAATTATACTAATTGTTTGTACAAATCAACATATGCCAAACTTGCTGTATCCCATGAGAAGTCACGTGTCATAGCATTGTGCTGGAGTTGTTTCCAAGCATCAGCATTGTTTTCGTAAACATCGAGAGCTTTTTCAAGGGTTTGAACCATCCAGTAACCTGAGAAGTTACCAAATGAGAATCCTGTACCTGAGCCTGTCACAGGGTTGTATGGTTCAACAGTATCACGAAGACCACCAACCTCGCTAACCACTGGCAAGGTACCATAGCGCATAGACATCATTTGAGAGAGGCCACATGGTTCAAAGGCTGAAGGCATAAGGAAAATGTCACAACCAGCATAAATTTGTTGAGCCAACTCTAGGTTGAAAGTAATGTTGGCAGACATTTTTTCTGGGTAAGCGTGACCGAACCAAGAGAAAGAATTCTCATAGTCGCTGTAACCAGTACCCAAAAGAACAATCTGAACATCATGTTGCAAGATGTTGTGAAGTTCGTTGACAACCAAATCGAAACCTTTTTGGTCAGTCAAACGTGACACAATACCAATCAATGGAACGTCTTCACGAACTGGGAGACCAACACGTTCTTGAAGAGCTGCCTTGTCTTTGGCTTTACCTGACAAATCATCCACTGAGAAATGATAAGGAATGTGAGTATCTGTTTCTGGATCAAGGAGGTCCGTATCGATACCATTAACAATACCAGACAACTTACCAGATTCCATGCGCATGATTTGATCAAGACCTTTACCAAATTCAGGTGTTTGAATTTCACCAGCGTATGATGGAGAAACTGTTGTTACACGATCTGCGTAAAGAACAGCTGCTTTCATCCAGTTGAGGCAGTCATTCCAACGGAGCGTACCATCAGCATAACGCTCGTAACCAACACCAAAGATTTCCCAAAGCATACCACTGTCAAATTGACCTTGGAACTCAATATTATGGATAGTGAAGACTGTCTTAATACCTTGGTAAGCTTGAATCCAATGGTATTTTTCCTTAAGAAGGAATGGAATCATGGCTGTGTGGTAGTCATGAACATGGAGAATATCTGGAATAAAGTCCACTTTTTCCATCAACTCAAGGGCAGCCATTTGGAAGAAACCAAAACGCTCACCATCATCCCACTCACCGTATACCGTACCACGGTTGAAATACTGTTCATTATCAATGAAGAAGAACGTCACACCATCACGGACAATTTTCTTGATGCCGACATATTGACGACGCCAACCAACATTTGTATAGAAGAAGCCAAGGTCTTCAACCTGATCGCCAAACTTAGCCGATACCACATCATAATATGGGAGAATTACAGCAACTTCGTGACCATTTTTGACTAGAGATTTAGGAAGAGCACCGATAACGTCACCCAAACCGCCAGTCTTAGCGAAAGGTGCACCTTCAGCAGCTACAAATAAAATTTTCATCGTACAATATCCTCTGTTACAACGCTACCTTTTTTGATGACAACTGGATTATCTTCTGTACCGCGAATAGTAACACCTTCAGCGATTTCAACACCTTTATCCACAATCGCATACTCAACTGTAGCGCCTTTACCAACTGTAACACGTGGGAAGATAATTGAATGGCTAACACTAGAACCTTCAGAAAAGTCAACATTACGTGAAATCATTGAGTTCTCAACTTTACCTCGAACAATCGAACCAGATGCAAATTGTGAAAGCTTAACTTCAGAAGAGTCTGCATAGTATGTTGGCTCTTCATTTTTAACTTTTGTATAAACTTTTTGGTTTGGTGCAAAAAGTTTATAGAATTTTTGTGATTCCAGCATATCCAAGTTAGCATCAAAGTACGCTTTTACTGAGTGGATATTTGAAAGGTAACCAGTGTACTCGTAAGCAAAAGCATTTTCAGCAACTGCCAAATCACGAAGTACATAACGAAGCTTACGAGGTTCTTCTTTAGCTGCTTCTTCTTCCAATTTTTCAATCAAGAATGGTGTATCCACAACAAAGATGTCTGTAGACATATTGTAAACTTCTTTATCGCCACCCTGGAAGAGCTCATGACCAAGCACTTTGTCAGAGTCATCAATTTCTAAAACGCTGTTTACATCTGAAATGAGTTCTTTAGGAAGTTTTTTGTAGACCACAGTAACTTTTGGTTTTGTTGTATTGTGAAGGTGGAAAACTTGGTTAAGATCAATGTTGACCAAAACATCACTGTTAAGAGCTACAGTCTGATCTGAGCCTGAACGTTTAAGGTAAGTCAAAATTTGACGATAGTATTCCTCATCAACAGTTGAGCTTTCAACAGGAGTGTTGTAAATACCAAGGTAGTAGTGGCTGAGGAGTGTTGACAAGCCCCACTCACGACCTGAACGAATATGGTCGAAGACAGAACTGATGTTTTCGTTTTGGAAGATTCCGAAGACGCTACGGATACCAGCATTAGCCAAGTTAGACAACGGGAAGTCGATGAGGCGATATTTTCCGCCAAATGGTAGGCTGGCAATAGGACGGTGCTCAGTCAAACCACCCATGTCATGGAATCCTACGGTATTTCCTAGAATTGCAGAATATTTATCAATCTTCATCTTTTGGTACCCCCACTACTTCATTGTATCCTACGACTTGCACTTCTTCTGTACCGTCAATTTCCACACCATCGGAAATGTGTGCACCTTCACCGATAATAGCTCGTTTAATTTTTGCACCTTTACCAATAATTGCACCACTCATAATCACTGAATCTTCAACGACTGCCCCTTCACGAATTTGTGCACTTGTTGAAAGCACAGAATGTTTAACAGTTCCATCAACCAAACATCCATCAACAACGAGTGAATCTTCAACATGAGCATTCTCACCAAAGAAGTTTGGTGGAGCAATCACGTTACGTGAGTAAATTTTCCATTGACGGTTACGACTATCCAAGGCATTTTCAGGAGAAATGTACTCCATATTTGCTTCCCAAAGGGATTCGATAGTACCTACGTCTTTCCAATAGCCTTCAAATTCATAAGCAAAGACGCTTTCACCTGTTTCAAGATAAGCTGGGATAACGTTCTTACCAAAGTCTGACATATCAACTGAACTCTTTTCAGCTGATACTAACATATTGCGAAGACGTTTCCAATCAAAGATGTAAATACCCATTGATGCTTTCGTAGATTTAGGGTTTTCAGGTTTTTCTTCGAACTCAACAATACGGTTATTAGCATCAGTGTTCATGATACCGAAACGGCTAGCTTCTTTAAGTGGCACATCAAGAACGGCGACAGTAAGACTTGCGTTGTTATCTTTGTGAGATTGGAGCATATCATCATAGTCCATCTTGTAAATATGGTCACCAGACAAAATCAAAACATATTCAGGATTGATGCTATCGATATACTCAATGTTTTGATAAATAGCGTGGCTGGTACCTTCAAACCAACGATTACCTTCGCTAGCTGAGTAAGGTTGAAGAATTGATACACCAGAGTTAACACCATCCAATCCCCAACTTGAACCATTACCGATATGATTGTTCAAAGCAAGTGGTTGATACTGTGTAATGACACCTACATTGTTAATTCCTGAATTGGCACAGTTTGACAAACCAAAGTCAATGATACGGTAGCGTCCACCAAACTGAACAGCTGGTTTGGCAATACTTTGGGTCAATTTTCCAAGACGAGTTCCTTGCCCACCAGCAAGGATCAAAGCCAACATTTCATTTTTCATGAATAGTCCCCCTCATGATTTTTAGTTCCATCCTCAAAAGGATGTGAGACAATCAGTCGAAACTGATTATGACAATTAAAGTAAGTTCCTCAGTGTGGCAATAGTTTGGGCGTCAGAAAGCTTCTTTCAACCGTGACTTTCTTGCTATCATCCCTGAAAAACAAATCGTGTACACGTTTAATTCTACCCTTTATTTCAAGCGACGTTTAACACGCCAGATACTTGCTCCAAGAGCTGGCAATGTGAAGCTAAGGGTATTTTCATAATCCTTCCACTTCGCCTTTTGGGTACGAGTTTCAGGATTTCCTTCTTTCCAGACACCACCGAATTCTTCCATCTCAGTGTTAAGTACTTCTTGATAAATACCAGCGACTGGCAATCCAATAGTGAAGTCTTGACGTTCCACTGGAGCTAGGTTGAAGACACAGACAAGGAAGTCACCCTTATCGCCTTTGTCATCCTTACGAATGAAGGAAAGCACACTTTCAGCACGGTTATCCGCGTCAATGATTTCAATACCATCGTAAGAATCATCAATCTGCCAGAGAGATTTATGGTCCTTGTAGAAAGCATTCATATGGCTAGTAAAGGCCTGCATCTTCTGGTTCATCTCATCTTCAAGATTACCCCATTCGAGTTGATAATCAAACTTCCACTCCAAGAATTGACCAAACTCAGAACCCATAAAGAGCAATTTCTTACCTGGGTGACAGAGTTGGTAAGCATAGAGGTTACGAAGACCAGCAAATTGATTATAGCGGTCACCCCACATCTTATGCATCATGCTCTTCTTACCATGAACCACTTCATCATGTGAGAAAGGTAGAACATAGTTTTCATTGAAGCAATACATGAAACTGAAGGTCATCAGATTGAAGTCATACTGACGGTAAACTGGATCTTCTGCGTAGAATTTGAGGATATCGTTCATCCAACCCATATTCCATTTGAAGTCGAAACCTAGACCACCTTCTTCAATCGGTTGGGTGATTGGCGTTGCTGCAGTTGATTCTTCCGCAACCATCATAACATCTGGATAGCGTTTTTTAATTTCACGATTGAGTTTTTGAAGGAAGCCGTAGCCTTCCAAGTTACGATTTCCACCGTCCTTGTTAGGCATCCATGGACCTTCATCATAGTCCAAATAGAGCATGTTAGATACTGCATCCACTCGGATACCATCGATATGATAATTTTCAATCCAGTAAAGAGCACTTGAAATAAGGAAAGACTGAACTTGATTTTTTCCTAAGTCAAAGTTAAGTGCGCCCCAACGATAGTTATGAGCTCGATCATGATCCTGATATTCGAAAGTTGGTGTACCATCGAAGTAGGCCAAAGCATCGTCATTCTGTGTATAGTGACCTGGGACCCAGTCTACCAAGACACCGATATTATTCTGGTGACATGCTTCTACGAAATCTTGAAATTCTTCTGGTGTGCCATAGGTATGCTCAAAAGCAAAGTAACCCATAAGCTGGTAACCCCAACTCATCCCAAGAGGATGAGCCATGAGTGGCATGAATTCCACGTGAGTATAGTTCATCTCAACCAAATATGGAATCAACTCTTCTTTCAATTCTTTGAAAGTATAAGGTTGACCATCCTCTTTTAGTTTCCAAGATGATGCATGAGCTTCATAGATATTAACCGGACGTTTTTGGAAACCAAAGCGTTTACGACGACCCATCCAAAGGCCATCCTTCCACTTCTTAGTTTTCTTCTTACGAATCACAGCTCCTGTTCCAGGACGAGGCTCTAAGTAAGTCGCAAAAGGATCCATCTTTTCGACGACTTGACCTCCCTTACGTTTCACCAAGAACTTATAGAGTTGTCCTTCCTCTGGGAGAGCTGAAGTCGCCTCCCAAACACCGATATGGTTTTTGGTCATATCCAGAGGTTCATCAAACCAACCTGTGAAATCTCCAATTACCTGAATCTGCTCAGCATGAGGGGCCCACACACGGAAGATAAAACCTTCTTCTCCCTCTAATTCATGCACACCCAAATAATTCTGAAGGTGGAAGTTCTCACCTGTTCCAAATGTGTACATGGCTTCATCGAGATTCATACCATCACTCCTTTCTTAAACTAGCCTTGATAGTTCTAACTATCAAGAAATTAAAACATTGAAATATATGTAAATACACTAGAAAACCCTTCAGACCGATAGGGCTTACAAGTAAACAAAACCACTTATGTAAGCGTTTACTGTATTATAACATTTTTTGACATTCTTGTCAGTAAATCTCCAAATCTTTTTTCATATTATCGAACACAAAAGTCTTACGTAATTTTCCAGAAATATGTAATTCAACAATACCTGAATCGTACTCAGCTTTTGCGACATAGAGATTATCGTAAATATCTGCATATGAACGATATGAAAATTCTTGTACGGTTTGCTTACGCTCAATTAATTTGGCAACTTTAGCAACCAAGTCTTTCTTAAGAGTCACTTGATTCCAATCCACCTGATTAACAGCATCAGGGGCATTGTAGCTATTCATGGCACGCTTAACATCCGCTTCCGTGTAATTTCCATCTTCACCTGTTGCAACCATCTTACTACGCTGGAATTCTTGTCCCAACTGCATGAAACACATCCCTTGCATACTTAGATTAAGAGCATTTGCCAAGTAAATACGTTTTTCAATATCTTCTGGCGAATCATGTGGATGCAAATGATGCATAAGGTCATTCAAATTGTAGTTGTCGTGCGCTTCGATATAGTTGAGGACCTGACCTGGCATGAGGTAGTTTACAAAACCACGGCTACCAAGCAGACTCTTGGCAATCTGGTCTTCCAATGGGGCTCCAGACACATAGCCGTTATTGATGTACCCATAGACCTCTGCCCCCTTGACCGCGTCACGCGCATTGTCATTGAAAAATCCGATTCTAGGCATCAAGGCTGCATTATCCTTCTTGCCCTTTTGGTCTACAGGAAGTCCAATTCCCATATCCCATCCTTCACCATAAAGAAGGATCCTAGGATCAATATCATCCATGGCCGAACGAATGGCATTCATCGTAGCAACATCATGTAAGCCCATAAGGTCAAAACGAAAACCATCCACTCCAAATTCTTCTGCCCAATAGGTTAAGGAATCAATCATATACTTACGGTACATTTCCTTTTCACTGGCTGTCTCATTTCCACAGCCTGATCCATCTTGGAAAGACCCATTGTCATGCATACGGTAGTAATAAGCCGGCACAGATAGTTGGAAAGGAGAGCTGTAAGATGAGTAAGTATGGTTATAAACCACATCCATGATAACCCCTATTCCTGCTTCATGGTAGGCCTGAATCATTTTCTTAAGCTCTAAAATTGGTGCCACGGGATTCTTTTGATCAGCAGCAAACTGACGATCCGGAACATTGTAATTTTCAGGATCGTACCCCCAGTTGTAGAGAAGCTTCCCACCTTTATCGTAGGTTTTATGGTGATCAAAGACCGGTTGCAGTTGGACATAGTTGTAGCCCATACGTTTGAGGTAATCAAAACAAGTCACATCTCCATGGGCATTTCTAGTCCCTTTCTGACAAGCACCTAGATAGGTTCCTCTATAGGACTTCTTAACCCCAGACGTCTCTGAAATCGAGAAGTCACGGAGGTGCATTTCACAGATTACGGATGAGCAAGCATTTGCCTTACGCCAGCTCGCTTTTTGCTTAGTAACCTTTTCATACCCTCTTGGGACAAGTCTCTTAGGATTGACCACCAAACTTTTTTTATTATCTAAGCTAAGGGCAATACTGTAGGGGTCTCTTGTATCCTGATAGAAGCTTTCCTCATGATACACACGAAATTGGTAGGCTACCCCATCCAAATCCTTTTTGACAGTGGCACTCCAAACACCGTGAGTATTCATCTCATGACGGTCCTTATTGATACTGGTTCCTCGGCTCATCTTAATGATCTTAGGGTTTTTACTGCCCTTTTTAAAAAGCAAGAGCTTCACACGACGAGCTAGAGGTGACCAAAGGCGAAACTCTGTAGCCCCTTTTTCATACTTATGACCTAACCAACCTTGAAAGCCCCACTTCTGATCAAATTCCTGTCTACGAAGTGCCATATCAAAGGCATGCTGGTCACGACCTTCGAAACTATGGCTAGTCAAGGCTGCCTGTTTAGAATAATAAACAGTTGGATCACCTTCAACTATCCAAATAGCATTGGGAGCATCCCCTAGGAAGCGTCGGACACGGTAATCATGTGTTTGCCTCGACCAGTCTTCCGTTTTGACCAAAAGATTGACAGAATCAATAAAACGATTGGAGGGAGAAGTAACCTGACCAACAAGGCCAAAATCATCCTCACGTGAAAAATGGGCTTCTTCGCCCCAATAACCATCTAGCCACTTCCACATACTGTATCTGGAATAGTCGCCATGCATACTATGAAAATGAACGGTTAATAAATTGTCCATTTTTTACTCCTTAGTTTTTGTTACTCACTCTTTCTCCTATTATAGCAAAAATTGTTCGTTTTGTAAGCGTTCTTATGGAATATTTTGCAATTTTTTGGTCTATTTTGAACATAAAAAAAGAATGAGAAAATAAATGGCAAAACACTCATTTTTCTCATTTCTTTTGTCTATTTTAATTCTTTTAAAAACCAGGCTTGAGACTCTTTCCAGTTCATTATTCTTGAGTCATCAAAACCTTACGTGGTTTGGTACCTTCAGCTGGTCCGATAACGCCTGCTTCTTCCAACTCTTCCATCAAACGAGTGGCACGGTTGAAACCAACTGACAGACGACGTTGAATCATGGAAGCACTGGCTTTTTGTGTTTCAAGGACCAAAGCCTTGGCCTCTTCAAAGAGTGGGTCACCTTCTGAGCTACCACCATTGGCAGAGGAACCTCCACCAAAATCATTTTCAGAAACTTCACCAGGATCAAAGCTCTCATCATAGTCAGCTGAAGCCTGATCCTTGATAAAGGTCACAATACGTTCCACGTCATCATCAGAGATGAAGGAACCTTGTAGACGAACAGGGTGGTTCTCATCAATCGGTTTGAAAAGCATATCCCCACGTCCGAGTAGCTTTTCTGCCCCATTTTCATCTAAAATGGTACGACTATCTGTTCCCGAAGACACCGCAAAGGCCACACGAGATGGCACATTGGCCTTAATCAAACCAGAGATAACATCAACCGACGGACGTTGAGTGGCGAGAATCATGTGAATTCCCGCAGCACGCGCTTTTTGTCCTAGACGAATGATGGCATCTTCCACTTCCTTACTGGCTACCATCATCAAGTCAGCCAACTCATCAACGATAACCACAATTAAAGGCAGGGGAATCTGTTTTTCTTGCGACTGGGAATTCCAGTCTTCCACCTTGGCATTGTAGCCAGCAATGTTACGCACACCAAACTTACTAAAGAGTTCGTAACGATTTTCCATCTCATCTACCACTTTTTGGAGAGCCTTGGCGGCCTTACGTGGGTTGGTCACTACAGGGATAAGAAGATGAGGAATATCATTGTAAACCGAAAGTTCAACCATCTTTGGATCGACCATGAGGAACTTCACCTGGTCGGGACGAGCCTTCATAAGAATACTAGAGATAATTCCGTTAACCGCAACCGATTTACCAGAACCCGTAGATCCAGCGACTAGCAAGTGAGGCATCCGTCCCAAATCAAAGCTACGAGCCGAACCATCAACCGCCTTACCAAGAGGAACTTCCAAGAGCTTATTAGGATCCGTCTTGGACTGTTCCCAAAGTTCACGGAAAGAAACCGTCGCAATCTCTGAGTTAGGCACTTCGATACCAACCAAAGATTTTCCAGGAATAGGTGCCTCAATACGGACATCTTTCGCAGCTAGAGCCAGAGCCAAGTCATCAGCTAGATTTGAAATGCGATTGACCCGGACCCCAACAGCAGGCTTGACCTCATACTTGGTCACTGACGGTCCAATTTCAGCTCGCTCAACCTTGACATCAATATTGAAACTCTTGAAGGTATCTTCTAAGATTCGAATATTCTTACGAACGATGTTCTTCTCTTTAGATTGACTCTTAGGCTTATCAGGTGCAAAGAGATCTATATGAGGTAATTTATACTGCAGGAGTTCCTTCGGTGTGAAATCAACCTCGACAGGAGCATCATCTCCCTCAACCACCATAGATGGGGGAAACTCCTCTCTTGGCAGATCCTCTGGATAAGGTGCATAATCTTCTTGGAAATTCTCATAATCCTCCGGAGGCAGATTATCATAGTAGTCCTCAGAGGCATAATCACTGATTTCAGGTTCAGGTGCAAAAATCTCAGTTTCTTGTGGTAACTCCTCTGCGGCATCATCTAAGATTTCTCCCGTCTCCTCGTCAACAGTCAAATCAGCCAGACGCTCAGCTTCGGCACGTTCTTCTGCTTCGCGTTCTTTCTGAGCCTGACGTTCTGCCTTCTTCTCCTGACGCTGAGCCGTCCGTTCCAAACGCTTCTCAGCCCCTTTTTGCCAAGCTTCCTTAGCATACTCCATGATATCCAAGACATCCCAAGGGCTAAGAATGAAAGCCCCTAAGAGAATAATCAATACCCCAATCATGAAGCTACCAATATTTGAAAAGAGGAAGGAAATCGGTTGGTACAGAAGAGCACCCAACATACCACCACCCGCAAAACGAGCGACTTGCACACTCACAAGTTCCCCAAAAAGCAAGTCCTTGGTACCAGGGAAAATATCGAGACCGCTCATACGATCTAGACTAAAGAGATAGGCGTGAAACTCCAACAAGAGCCCCGCGAAGACCATCCAAAATCCTGTGACATAGTTACTGTGTTTACGTAACCATTTAAAGCCAAAGAGATAAACATAGATAGCAAAAATTAAGGGGTAAGCCATACTCCCCACAAATACTCGAAAGAGATTATAGAGGGTAACCCCAAAGAAACCCAATCGAAAGACTGGGAAAATTAAGACAAAGGCAAAAAAGAAGGTCCATAGCATTCGCTTAATCGCCTTCTGTCTGTCTAATTCTGCTTTTGTAAGACGCTTCTTACCGTTCTTAGAAGCCGTCCCTTTTTTCGTTTTTTTCGTTGTAGCCATAAGTGTATTATACCACGTTTTTAGACATGAAAAAAGAGAGACAAGTCTCTCCTTAGATTGAAGACAAAGTCTTCTTTTGACATTATTCTTCAATTAACGATGTTGAGTGAACCGGACGATTCTTACCATCTGGATCAATATATTGAATAGCTTGGTTGATAGCGATAGGAGCTTCACCCATTCCCACAGCAATCAAGTCAATCTTGCCTTCATATTCTGCTGCATCACCGATAGCGTAAACACCTTCTTGTGAAGTTTCAAACTGGGCATTGACAGTAATGCTAGAGCGTTTAAAGTCAACATTCCAGTTACGAAGGTTTTTATTGTTGGTTGAGAAGCCAAAGCTAACAATAAGGGTATCAAGCGGCAATTCCACAACTTCATCTGACTTCACTTTTTGAACAGTCAAACTTTTGGCAAGACCACTTTCACCCTTGATTTCAAGGGGTACATAAGGTGTCATCACATTAACTGATGATTGATGAAGAAGCTCTACACTATGCTCATGGGCACGAAAAGCATCACGTCGGTGAATCAAAGTCACGCTCTCAGCAATCCCATCTAGGTGATTGGCCCAGTCAACAGCTGAATCCCCACCACCAGCAATCACAACCTTCTTGCCAGCAAATTGGTCCAAGCTATGCACATTATAGAACAAGTTATTATCCGCATAATCTTCTTCATTGTCCACACCCAAAGGACGGGGAGCGAAGGCACCATTCCCACAAGCAATGACGATAGCCTTAGACAAGTGTTGACCCTTGCTAGTAGCAATCGTGAAGATACCTTCTGTTTTTTCAAAGGTTTGAACTTCCTCTTTCAAATGAATGCTGACACGATTTTCAAAACGCTTAAGCTGGGTCAAGAGATTTTCTGTCAATTCGGCACCTGTCGTTTGAGGAAAGGCTGGGATATCGTAGATTTTCTTCTCAGGGTAGAGAATGGCAGGCTGACCACCAAGCTCTGACAAACTTTCGATAATATTCACAGTCATGCCACGTAGGCCGGCATAAAAAGCAGCCCAAAGGCCGACTGGTCCACCACCGATAATAGTAATATCGTATATCTTTTCTTCTGACATTTTATTTTCCTTCTGCTTTTATCTCTTCTAAAATCTGACGTTCTTCATCCGTAAAGTCATAGTTTTCCAAGAGGTCAGGTCGACGCTCCCAAGTCTTTCGCAAACTCTGCTCCATACGCCAACGTCGAATATTAACATGGTGACCCGACAAGAGTACATCTGGCACCTTCATGCCACGAAACTCAGCTGGGCGCGTGTACTGTGGAAATTCCAAAAGCCCTGATGAGAAACTATCATCCTTATGACTAGCTTCCTTACCTAAAACTTCAGGAATCAAGCGGACAGTCGCATCTACAATAGTCATTGCAGCCAACTCTCCCCCAGTTAAGACAAAATCTCCCAAGGAAATCTCATCTGTCACTAAGGTTTTGATGCGCTCATCATAGCCCTCATAGTGACCACAGATAAAGACCAATTCCTCTTCTTGCGCCAATTCTTCTGCATAGGCCTGATCAAAGGTACGACCCGCAGGATCTAGGAGAATAACGCGAGGCTTAGTGACATTTAACTTGTCAAAGGTATCAAAAATTGGCTGGGCACGTAGCAACATACCTTGACCGCCACCGTAAGGTTCATCATCTACGTGACGAGCCTTCTCCGCATTTTCACGAAAATTGTGATAGTTGATTTCTAGAAGGCCCTTATCCTTTGCCTTACCAACAATGGAATGCTCTAAGGGAGCAAACATATCTGGAAATAGGGTCAAGATATCAATCTTCATCGTCTAATCCTTCCATGAGCTCAACCTCAACACGTCCAGCTGCAACATCAACATCGAGAACTACAGGTGGAATGTATGGCAAGAGCAAATCTTTTTTGCCTTTACGTTTTACTACCCAAACATCATTAGCACCCGGTTGGAGAATCTCTTTGACCTGACCAATCAAAGTATCACCTTCGTAAACATCAAGGCCAATGATTTCATGGTAGTAAAATTCCCCATCATCAAGGTCTGTTAAATTTTCCTCAGCAATCTTGAGGCTGCAGCCCTTATACTTCTCCACATCATTGATATGGTAAAGCCCCTTAAACTTAACGATATCAAAGTTTTTATGTTTACGGTGACTCGCAATCTCAACATCCATGATGTAATTGTCTTTGTCATCAAAAAGGGCTAGGACACTCTTCTTCTTAAAACGCTCATCCGCAAAATCTGTTACAGACAAAACACGAAGTTCCCCCTGCAAGCCCTGTGTATTCACAATCTTTCCAACGTTATAGTATGTCATTGCATTTCCTTATTATATGTTTTCTTATTCAAATGAAACCACGACTCGACCAACTGCTTGGCATCATCTGATAACCATCACAAAACAAACATTTTACATCAGGTCAAGGTCTTGTCATTTATGATTTTAAAGTGGTATAAAATGTCTGGCCTAGGCCAGTCAACCCCTCTATTTTATCAAAAAGGACACAAAAAAACCAGCTTTCTCTAGCTGGCACTTATAGTCCGTACGGGATTCGAACCCGTGTTACCGCCGTGAAAAGGCGGTGTCTTA
>NZ_LSIW01000040.1:0-810 GCF_001556435.1 Streptococcus sp. CCH5-D3 | reverse complement strand
CACAACTTCTAACTGAGAAGGTATCACTAACGGATATTGCCAGAAGACTTCGTGTATCGACGTCCACTGTCTATCGTAAACTTGACCAGTTTACTTTCAAGGAACATTATGACAAACTCCCAGCTGTTATGTCCTGGGATGAGTTTGGGTTCAAGAAAGGTGAACTCGCTTTTGTGGCTCAAAACTATGAGACCAACAAACTCATAACCATCCTTGATAATCGCTGCCAAACTACTATACGAAACTATTTTTTGAAGTATCCATTGAAAGTCCGACAACAGGTACAGTTTATCACGATGGACATGTCAGGAGCTTATATTCCACTGGCTCGCAAACTCTTCCCTAACGCCAAAATTGTTCTTGATCGATTTCACATTATCCAGCACCTTGGACGTGCCTTTTTAAAGACAAGAATTGCCATTATGAATCAGTTTGATAAGAAGTCACTACCTTATCGAGCTTTAAAAAATCACTGGAGACTCTTCCAAAAGGACAGCCGTAAGTTATCTCTCAACCCTTTTTACTCAAAGACCTTCCATCAAACATTATGCCCACATGAAGTCGTTGAGAAGACACTGAATTTCTCAGAAGAACTCTCCAATTATTATAACCTCTATCAGCTTTTGCTTTTTCACTTTCAGGAGAAGAGGGGGAATGAGTTTTTTGAACTCATAGAGGAGAATATAAGCAAGGTCAATCATTACTTCAAAACAGTCTTTAGGACTTTTCGTAAACATAAACAATACATCAAAAATGCACTAGAAACACATTACTCAAATGCAAAATTGGAGGGGACCAATAAGCTTATCA
>NZ_LSIW01000004.1:0-406 GCF_001556435.1 Streptococcus sp. CCH5-D3 | reverse complement strand
CCTTCTTAACATTTATACCTATCTTCCCCAAACACTTTTCCCCCATTCCTAGATTTCCAGATCTCTCCTAATAAAGAACGTCTAGCAACAGCAGCTAGGCGTTTTTTAGTGTAGTTAAAGCACATAGTCATCGATATTATCCCAGTAGATTTGTAAACACTCAGAAAAATTTTCACAAAATTACCATTCAAGACCAGAAAATGACTGTTCATGATTTTTTCTTACATATTTTAAATATTCGTAAGTCTTCTCTCAATCTTTTTGGTACAATAGATAATGTAAAGAGAGACCTAATGAGTTGTAGATAAGTATTTTATTATTTAAAACTTATTGTTCTCATAAACATTTTTTAAATAGTCTAGGAACCCTTCTTAACATTTATACCTATCTTCCCCAAACACTTTTC
>NZ_LSIW01000039.1:0-3520 GCF_001556435.1 Streptococcus sp. CCH5-D3 | reverse complement strand
TCAGTATTTATGATGATAACAAGCCTAAAAAATTCTTGGAACAAGTTTTGCATGTTCATCATAATAGTTTCTAGATTCCTTTCATATCAAGGGCTTAGCCCTTGTTTCTTACTTTTTGATGCCTTAATTAGCCTTATAGAATAGGCAGTCAAAACCTCAACTATTATACCATGTTTAGCTTGATTGACAAAGTGGGGAGAAGTATTGGAGGAATTTGTTAAGACTTGATTTTTTCTTATTCATAAAAAATGTTAGAGCAATCACAAAGTAACCAATCCTTAAATTGTAAGACTTGTTAAAAATAGTGTACAATGGTTAATCTAGTCAAAATGTGATTGGAGATAGAAAAGGAAAGAGAAGATGACAATGCAAAAAAGGAATATTTTAGGGATTTTTGTAGGACTATTTATAGGACTGTTTACAATTTTAGGAATTAGCCTATTTACTTTGTTTAATTTAAAATATCACTCTGTTTATTATGCTCAGCATATTCCTCATAAGGAGGGGACAGAGCCGGACATCGTTATGCTAATGGAGAATAATGGCTGGATTTATACACCGGAATTAGATGGTATTAACTATGATGAGGACGGGACGTATGCTATAACTAGAGAAAAAGGAACAGAATCGTCTGTATTAGGTTTTTCTGATGGTACTCTAGTCTTTTACCCGGACTCAGGTGAAAGTTATATTTTTAATCGTAATTTTTCTATCCAAGCTGCTTTTGACAAACGTTATCACAAGATTAAATATAATCAACGAAAAGTCCTTAAAGAAATTAGAGAGACCGTCCAACCAGTGATTGATGCTCAACCAAAACCATTCGTCAATCTTCAATGGTTGTTTAATCTACTTTACCGAAGTAGGTTTAGTTAGAGAATATAATCCTGCAGAATGTTTTTTGTTGAGTTTATTGGTCTGAATGACAGAGTGGAAAAGGCATGGGGTTTAATAGGTTTATTTCCTTGGTATTAATGACGGCTAACCTTTGAAAACACCTCATTTTTATGCTACTATGAAAGTTATGAAAAAACAGTTACAAGGCTTGACGCAGGTGGAGGTCAAGCGGCGGATAGATGCCGGTAAAACAAATCATTTTAAAGCAAAAACTGGCTCCAGCAATTGGGAGATTTTTAGGCGTAATGTCTTCAACTCCTTTAATGTGCTCAATTTTGCAATCTTTGTGGCCTTGATTGCTGTTCAGGCTTGGTCTAATCTTTTTTTCTTTGGGATTATTGTGCTTAATGCCTTTACGGGGATGATGACGGAGTTGCGTGCCCGTCGCATGATTGATAAGCTTAATCTCATGAATAAGGATCAGATTCGTGTGGTGCGTGATGGACAGCTTGTTTCTATCGATCCTAAGGATATTGTCTTGGATGATGTCATGCTCTTGTCTGCGGGTGAGCAGGTTCCAAGTGATGCCGTGGTTATTGATGGGATGGCTGAGCTTAACGAGGCTATGCTGACTGGTGAGAGTGATCACATTCTAAAGAAAGATGGGAAGGAGTTGCTCTCTGGTTCTTATCTTGTGAGTGGTCAGGTCTATGCTAAGGTCATTAACGTAGCTGAGGACAATTACGCTAACAAGCTCATGTTAGAGGCCAAAACTCATAAGCCAATCGTGTCCCGTATCCTTTATAATATGGACAAGATTGCTAAGTTTACAGGAAAGATTGTCATACCGTTTGGGCTTGCACTCTTTTTTGAGGCTTACATGATTAAGCAGCTGTCTCTTCAAGAGTCGGTCGTTACCAGTTCGACAGCCCTTCTGGGAATGTTGCCTAAGGGAATTGCCCTTTTGACCATTACATCTCTTTTGACGGCTGTCATTAAGCTTGGGATGAAACATATCCTGGTGCAAGAGATGTACTCTGTTGAAACCTTGGCTCGTGTAGACGTGCTTTGTTTAGATAAGACAGGGACGATTACACAAGGAAAGATGACAGTTAAAGGTCTGGAGCTACTGTCAGAGCGTTTTACGAAAGAGGAGTTGGAGCGTTTGCTTGCGGCTTATATGCAACATAGCAAGGATAAAAATGCAACAGCTCAGGCTATTCGAAATGCTTATGAAGGTCTGGAACATCATTATCAGGTAGGCGACGTTATTCCATTTTCAAGCGATCGTAAATGGGGTGCTGTGAGCGTTAATGGGCTTGGAACTCTCTTTTTGGGAGCACCTGAGATGCTTCTTAAGGAAAATCCCAAAGCAGTTGATCAGGCTCAGGCACGAGGGTCTCGTGTTTTGATTTTGGCTTGGAGTCAGTCAGGTGTTGATACAGAGACCATGATTTTGCCGAATGACGTCGAGGCTTTGACTTTACTTGAAATTGCCGATCCTATTCGTGAGGATGCTGCAGAAACTCTGGAATACCTGCGTTCAGAAGATGTGACGCTTAAGATTATTTCTGGTGACAATCCAGTGACGGTTTCTCATATTGCTCATCAAGCTGGTTTTGCCGACTATCAAAGCTATATTGACTGTTCTAAGGTCAGCGATGAGGAGTTGGAGGCTTTGGCTGAGGATACTGCGATTTTTGGTCGTGTATCTCCGCACCAGAAAAAGTTGTTAATCCAAACCCTTAATGCCAATGGGCATACGACAGCTATGACTGGTGATGGTGTCAATGATATCTTGGCACTGCGTGAAGCGGATTGTTCGATTGTTATGGCAGAGGGAGATCCTGCAACACGTCAGATTGCCAACTTGGTGCTTATGGATTCTGAGTTTAAAGACATTCCTGAAATTCTATTTGAGGGACGCCGTGTGGTTAATAATATTGCCCACATTGCACCGATTTTCCTCATTAAAACTGTTTATTCCTTCCTTTTGGGGCTTATCTGTATTGCCAGTATTGTTTTTGGTAAGGCAGAGTACCTCTTGGTCTTCCCTTTTATTCAAGTTCAGATGACTTTGGCGGGTCAATTTATCGAAGGTTTTCCACCATTTATTCTAACCTTCGAACGTAATATTCGTCCTGTTGAGAAACATTTCCTCAGACGTTCGCTCCAGTTGTCTATTCCTAATGCCTTGATGCTGGTTATCAGTGTTCTTATTTTCCATTTGTCTCAGGTCTATCTTGGCATGAGCAATACGGATATGCTGACGCTGTCTTACTATATGATGGGATCAACGGGTGTCCTTGCCGTTATTCGTGCTTGTATTCCGTTGAATAAGGGGCGTGTGGCCTTGATTATTTACTCAGTCTTTGGCTTCTTGATTAGCTCTTACTATCTTCGAGATGTGATTGAGATTTCAACACTTAATAGCTATACCTTGCCAATCTATCTGGTTGCAATGGCTATCTGTACACCGCTTTTCTTCTGGATTAGCTATAAACAAGGTGCTTTCCAAAAAGCATAAAGCAAAACGGCTCTTTGTCAACTGTAGTGGGTGACGAAAAGCTAACATCTAGAGAGGACCTGATAGGTCTTCTCTTTTTTTATGTTCAGAATGATGAAGACACGTTTCTTAAAGTTGATGAAGTTTCTAAAACCGAAGCCCAACCGTTTGATGTCT
>NZ_LSIW01000038.1:0-457 GCF_001556435.1 Streptococcus sp. CCH5-D3 | reverse complement strand
TCTCAGCTTCAGAAAGTGCGTCAACATCAACATCACAGTCTGAATCGAACTCAACTTCAGCATATGAAAGTGCCTCAACATCAATCTCTCAATCAATCTCAAATTACGAGTCAGCTTCAGAGAGTGAGTCAGTATCTGAATCGCAGTCAGTCTCGAACTCAGAGTCAGCCTCAGAGAGTGAGTCAACATCGACATCACAATCCGAATCAAATTCAGTTTCTACTTCAGAAAGTGCCTCAACGTCAGCGTCACAATCCGAATCAAATTCAGTTTCAGCCTCTGAAAGTACTTCAGTAAGTGAATCACAGTCAGTTTCAAACTCAGAATCAGCTTCAACAAGTGCTTCAGTTTCAGAATCACAATCTGTATCAAATTCCGAGTCAGCTTCAACGAGTGAATCAATTTCAGAATCACAATCTGTATCAAATTCTGAATCCGCTTCAGAGAGTGCTTCAGT